>CAMWQV010000364.1 GCA_947176425.1 uncultured Clostridia bacterium | reverse complement strand
CTCTGCCCTGCTCTCCCTGGCAGGTGACTCACCCACACAAACTACCGATGCCTCAGAAATTCATCAGAATATTTTTGCAATTCTTCTCAAAAATCAAAAGTATTTGCATTCATTGCAGCAAGATGAGATGAACGGCATACAACTTAAGCCACAGGATGAACAACGCCTTGAGTTATGCAAAGAATACTGGTCAGTAAGGTCTAATCTGGAGCCCCTTATCACTGGTTGCGAATTTGAAGAACAAGATTGTAAAAACCTTTATCAATTCTTTTCCTTAGCAGAAAAAATCGAAGTTGAGTTGGGTAAATCTGCGGTAGAGTAACCTTCCCGCCTTCTGCGCGATCCGGGTCAACCACTGTTTTTCTTCTTCGGTCAGCTTGCCTTTTTAGTGATAAGGAACTAACCTCAACTTAACACTATCAGTTGGCATACCGTAGTGCATAAGGCCAGAAATTCGCTTGAGGTGACTTAAAGGGGAAGTTCCTAATAATGGCACCACTGCTTTCTTACGAGTTCAGCTTCGCATTTGGATCGATGAAAACCGCCAGTACGCACTTAAAAGTGTGTATTGGCGGTTTTCTATTCTCAAAAGCCCATAACATCAATTGGTATATTGGGATATATATCGAAAAGAGCGGCTTCAATTTTTTGAACAGCATTAGAAACCGTGTCCGGCTGAAAATTTCTATCTGTCACATCCAAAACAATTCTTTGTGTTGTTCCAGCAGGACAATTTGTTATACGGTCGCCGACTTGTCTTTTCAATTCATTACAAAGAGTATTTAAATTGTTGGGGTTTTCGAGATTATAGTTTTTAACCTCAATAGCTTCTAAATGATTTTCAACCGTTCGGACCACATCCGGGCGGGTAGCTCCAGGAGTAGCATATGGAACTTCTTTTCCGCTTAAGTAGGTCTTCTGTCTCTCACCATCGTATAGTTTCTGAACGTCTATTTCGGATTGCCGCCATGACGGAACATCATCAATAGCATTAGCCGTATTCTGAAGCTCACTAGCCGCACTTAATCCACCAATAAGTACTCCTGAAATAGCACCCCACTTGAAACTTTCACTGCCTGTAAGAGCTGCCGCATTTACAGCCTGATGAAAGTCTTTGGTTTGAATGCCTGTCACCGCACCGGCGAAAACACCACTAAAGCCAGCAGAAGATAATGCAAATGTGGTTCCTGTTTTTGCTGAAGCTGCAAAAATTGTACTTATAGTTGAAACACCGATGCCCCCGCTCACGACAGATACTGTCACACATACCAAAATTACACCGGTTCCAATGGCTACATTTTTTATCACTCGATCATAGGTATCATCATAGTCCTCTAGGAGTTGCACTGTGGTTTCGCCATCATCGCTTAGGGTAAATACATATTGTTCGCCTTGGAATTGCTCATCCAGTTCCGCAAGCGTATAGCCGAAAAAGATATTAGCTTTAGAATTATAACCAACTTCTTCCAAATACTCTTTGGAGTAATAAATGGCACTTACATTTTTAATGATATAATCTTCGCTGGAAAATTCGTCTACCAAGCCTGCATACACAGTATCTTCCACATATTGAAGCAGCTGTGGGTCATCCAAATTGTTGAAAGTCGCTTGATTTGAGCTTTCATTAAGCTGGGGAATAGTGGATAATACAGAAGAAGTGTCGTTGTTTTCTACTTGAGATGCACAAGCAGACAAGAGTAGTACCCAGGCAAGCACAAGAGCAATTATTCTCTTCATACATCAGTCTCCTCTTTCTTCTTCTTGGCCTTTTTCATAATAGTTAATGTGACACCACCCACAATAACTACCGCCGCCACAGCAATAGGTAATGTCGAAGAACTACTCTGAAGTGTTACCGGTTGAAAAACCTCCGCCAATGGACTTTCAGCGGGAACATAATTGGAAATCGTGCCATCATCGCTGATTGTCGCATCCTGCTCGATTTTTTCATTCAAAGTTTCGACAGTAAGCAAATTTTTTGACAGTGCCAAAAGGTACTTGTCCGCTCCAACATAAATTGTTTTGGTGGTCGCTTCTCCAGTATACAGGTTCTTTACTGTGAATGCGTAAATTCCATCGTCTGTGTAGGTATCATTGTCCTTTGCAGGGCGGTTAAAGCGCACATCTTCTAT
This sequence comes from uncultured Clostridia bacterium, assembly GCA_947176425.1. GTDB lineage: Bacteria > Bacillota > Clostridia > Oscillospirales > Oscillospiraceae > Pelethomonas. The sequence continues at coordinate 1,714 of CAMWQV010000364.1, read as the reverse complement.
AAGCTGACCGTCAGTGCCCATATTCAGAACAATCCGGGTAACATCAATTGTTAAATACCTGGATTTTGCCATATCGAGTTTGAAACCATTTGAAGTAATCGCACAATCTGACAGTTCTGTACCTGTTACAGTATCAAACGGATACACCATGCAGTTACCGTTGCGAATAGAAAAATTGAAAGAAATTTTATAGTTTGTGTATGTAGGGACAACTGAAACCGGCCCTACCTGACGGGGGTTGTTCTTGATCTCGTAGTCAAGAGAAATCTCATAATCGCCCTCTTCAAAAAGCTGCACTCTGGTATCAGCTCCTGTTGTTGCGTTGGCAGCAAGAAAATCGGTATAGATAACAGGATCGTGTACGTTGCCTTCGTAATCAGTATATCGAATAATCAGTGTACCACGCTTAAAATTTGTCTGTGAAATCTCAAAAAACTGATCGTAACCGTTGGTATCCTCCGAAATAGTAAATGCACTGTTTCCATTCAAATTGTTGATGTCCTGTGTAAGAGTAAACCATAGGGTCACTTTATCGCCAACATTTTTGAGGAAGACCGGAGTTCCATTGCTGGAAGTTTCTCTGGTATATCCATTCACCACAAAGGTCCCTAAATTCCAGCCATAATGTGGATCATCCTTATCAATCGCTCTATTTCCAGAGTAACCGTTATCTTTGCCAGTATTAACCTTCTGGCCCAGTTCTTTTCTTGGTGTTGCCGCAGCGCTGGTCGTATTTCCTTCCACTTCACTACTCACCGCATAAAACTCGTATACTTCAGCGACCTTCTTTTCATCTGTAATATCTGAGGTGAACGGACCAGCCTTTTTCTCTCCGGTCTTGATTTTCAATTCATAGGCAACAATTACCCGATAATAGCAGCCATTCTCCAACTGAATGCCTTTGGTGGTGTAGAGACTATCCGACAAATTGGTGTCAACAGTAAAGACATCTGTCCTAATTGTATCTGTAATCCAGGTTACTCCATCTTTAGAGGTCTGAACGATAATTGCACCACTCAGAATATTTTGGTCAAGGGAGATTGCATCAACTTTTTTCGTCTTATCATCAATCAGGTGCCACTCCGTTTCAGAGGAGTTCAATTTAGACTGATTATACGAGTAATAGAAATTGACATTCTCATAACTGACAGAATATGCTGGTATTCCGTTCTTATAGCCGGTGTTTTTTAGATCACCTGAAATGGTAAATGTACCAAAGGTATCGCCACTGGATACATTGGCTGATGAAAATTCGTAATGAGCATTAGAAACGAACTCATACATATTTCCTTCTATAACGGTCGAAGTTTCTTTTGCATATACTCTCATAGTGAAAGGTTGTAAGCAGCCTATGATGCAAAAGACTGCAATCAAACTGCTAATAAGTCGGCTCGCTGTGCTTCTCAAATTTATCATAATATAGTCCCTCCAAATAAGGCCCAATATGCCATTATCGTTTTCGTACTGCCAAAACATAGCGCTTATCGAACGTAGTATAGCATACTTTGTAGAAAACTGGGAGAGCATTTTTATATCTACTTCAATTTTTTAGGGGCGCAGGAAAGAGGATTTAATATGATAACCTCCCGTCCCAGCTTCTGAGCGTACCGCACCGTCATCGCCGTTCCACCCCTCCACTCGCCGTTATAGACAGCCAGCAGACAGGCAGCGTGATCGACCAAGTAACGGTTGCGCTTCAACATACAATCCTTGG
>CAMWQV010000363.1 GCA_947176425.1 uncultured Clostridia bacterium | reverse complement strand
GTATGCGCCATGATGGACTCGATTGCATCCACCGGCACCGGCTGGAGTCCGGGGTCCTCCTCCCCGCCGGCCTTGGAGTTCGGCGGCGACGTGTCATTCACAGGAGAATCAGTATTTTCCGATTCCGGCTTTGGCTCCGGTTCTGGTTCCGGCTCCGGGGGCGGTTCGGGCGGCGTTTCCTCCGATATCTCAGGCGTCTCCTCCGCTGTTTCCGCGGCCGCCTCGTTTTCCGCCATACCCTCAAAAAACTCCCTGTCCAATCTCGCCTCGTCATCATCCGCCGGTGTCTCGGCTGTCTGTTCCTGTGTTTCTTCGTCCGCCTCTGGCGCTTCCTGCGTTTCCGGGAGGGCTTTCTGCTTTCTGAACCACCATTTCCGGCGCGGCGGTTCTGGCTCTTGTTCCGGTTCGGCAGCGGGCAGGGGTTCCTCAGTTTCTGCGGCCGGTTCTTCCAGCTGAGGCTGTGCCTCCTCCTGTACAGGCGGCGGTTCGGCTGTTTTCGGCACAACGCCAAATTCAGCCAGGATATCCTCCAGCGCAAAGTCCCCCTCCGCATGAGGCTCCATCCCGAGCAGCTGCTGCGTATCCATCATCGGATCATTCTGCTGTTCTATTTGATTGTTTTCAGGTTTCTCAGTCATAATCATCCTTTCAAATGTACAGCGGGCCGGTCAGCACAGACGATTGGTCACACCGGTACATCCTGGCATCTTTGCCGAAGGGCTTCGTACAGCAATACAGCGGCGGCGGCGGAAGCGTTCAGAGACGAGATATGTCCTTTCATCGGGATGCTGATTAAAAAATCGCAGTTTTCTCTTACCAGACGGCTCATTCCGTCCCCCTCGCTGCCGATCACGACTGCCGCAGGACATTTCAAATCCGCGTCATAGAGGGAAGTACCGCCCTCCGCGGCCGTGCCGAACACCCATAATCCCTGTTCTTTCAAATCTTTCAGCAGCGCGGAGATATTCGGCACCCGTGCCACCGGCAGGTAACTGACCGCCCCTGCGCTTGTTTTTTCCACCACAGCCGTCAGTCCCGCACTGCGCCGTTTCGGAATCACAACCCCGTGCGCACCGGCGCATTCTGCGGTTCGGATAATCGCGCCCAGATTGTGGGGATCGCTGATCTCGTCGCATACCACCAGCAGCGGTTTTTCTCCCTTCTGCCGGGCGTTCTCTAAAATTTCCTCCACCGTGGCATACGCTTTGACAGCTGCCGCGGCAATCACTCCCTGATGGCTGTGCGTCACGCTCATAGCGTCCAGTTTTCTGCGGTCGGCTTCCACCACTACAATGCCCTGCTTTTTCGCCTGACTGATGATCCGGCCTAAAGTATGGTCGGTACTGCCCTTGGCGACATACAGTTTATCCACCGCGGCGCCGGCGCGCAGGGCTTCCAGTACCGCGTTGCGGCCTTCAACCAGACCGCTGTCCGTTTCAAAATCCTTCATATCCGGCTCCTTCATAGGCTGTTTTTATAAATTTCATGATTTCCTCACATTTGAACGATAAAATCTTTTTCATCCGGAACCAACGGCAGCGCGGCCGTCTCCACCGAATCGACAGAAAGTCTTTTCAGGGACCGCATATACGAGACCAGAAACGCGATCCGGTCCTCACTGCCCTGCAATTCCGCCTCGACACGTCCGTCAGAAAGATTTCTGACCCAACCGGTCAGGCCCAGCTTCTCTGCCAGACACATCACTTCAAACCGAAACCCGACGCCCTGTACATAACCGGCAAACAGCAGGCGCTGTCTGACAGCCGGTCCGCCGGCGAACGCGGGCATTTCGATTCTGTCTACCTGACGGGTCATATAGCTGTCCCGCAGCGCTTTCAAACGATCAAACACACTCAATGCAAACCTCCAGGCACGGTCCGAAAACCGCCCTCACATATTTTACCGCAGGCGGCCGGGGAAAGAAAACCGGCAGCCGGCAGACAATAGATAAAGCTAGTATACCACAAAGAGGGGGCATGAAGGAAGGGGTATTCACAGAAATTTCACAGAAAATCGAAAACCTCATCTTGTGGCGGGACGGATTTTGTGATACCATGTGTAATAGGAGATTCTCGGACGGCGTATCCGCCCAGTGAAATTAAAGGAGAATATGATGGACGATAATCAAAATAAAAATAATAACAACAATAATAAAAACAAGAAAAATATCAACGGACTTCTCATCTTGATCGCGTGGGCCATTGGCCTGACCGTTATTATCAATTACCTGTCTGCTGTCAGCCGTCAGAGCGCGACCGCCGCAACGACGCATGAAGTCATGTACAGCGAATTTAAGGATCTGGTACGGGAAGGGAAAGTTGACTCTGTTCTTTTCAAGGACGGCACTCTGGAGATCACCACCGTAGACGGCTACGTTTACACGGATGAAGACGGAAAGGAATACGATAAGAATTTCACCCTCTTTACCAATCAAATGGGGATTTATGACCCCAATCTGCTGGAACTGCTGGATGAATACGGGGTCGAAAAGTATACGAATCCCTATGTGCCGGAGATGTCGCCGATCCTGGAATTTATGGTTGCCTATGTCCTTCCGATGGTTCTGCTGGTCGGCGTGTTTATGCTGTTCATGAATATGATGGCCAAGCGCGGCGGCGGATTCGGCGGGATCGGCAGCGTGGGGAAATCCAACGCGAAAGTTTACATGGAGAAATCCACCGGCGTTTCGTTCGCGGACGTAGCCGGTCAGGACGAGGCGAAAGAATCGCTGGAAGAAATTATCGATTTTCTCCATAATCCCGGAAAATATACCGCCATCGGTGCGAAACTGCCCAAAGGCGCGCTGCTGGTCGGCTCCCCCGGCACCGGCAAGACCCTGCTGGCGAAAGCGGTGGCCGGAGAAGCGGGCGTCCCGTTCTTCTCCATCTCAGGCTCCGGTTTTGTGGAGATGTTCGTGGGCGTCGGAGCCAGCCGTGTCCGTGATCTTTTCCAGGAAGCGGCAAAAGTTGCCCCATGTATCATTTTTATCGACGAAATCGACGCTATCGGCAAAACCCGTGATTCCCGATACGGCGGCGGCAATGACGAGCGCGAACAAACCTTGAACCAGCTCCTTGCCGAAATGGACGGCTTTGACCCCAGCAAGGGAATTATTGTTCTCGCGGCCACCAACCGCCCGGAAGTGCTGGATAAGGCTCTGCTGCGTCCGGGCCGTTTCGACCGCCGCATTACTGTTGACCGCCCCAATCTGGCGGGCCGTCTGGCAACTTTGCAGGTTCACACACGTAAAATCCGTATGGCGGAGGACGTGAATCTGGAAAAAATCGCCCAGGCGACTGCGGGCTGTGTGGGCGCGGATCTGGCGAATACGGTCAACGAAGCCGCGCTGCGGGCCGTGCGTCATGGCCGTCACGCAGTGAATCAGGAGGACTTGCTGGCGTCTTTTGAGGTCGTGATTGCCGGTGCGGAAAAGAAAGGCACCGTTATTACAGAACAGGAAAAAAAGATTATCGCTTATCACGAGGTCGGCCATGCCCTGACTGCCGCAAAACAGAAAAACGCCCAGCCTGTCACGAAAATCACGATTGTTCCCCATACGGAGGGCGCATTAGGCTATACGCTCCATCTGCCGGAGGAAGAAAAATTCCTGATCAGCAAAGACGATATCCTCACGGAAATTCGTACATTGCAGGCGGGACGCTGTGCGGAAGAGCTTGTTTTTGACACGCAGACTTCCGGCGCGGCAAACGATATCGAACGCGCTACGGAACTGGCCAGAAATCTGGTTGCCCGTTTCGGCATGAGCGAAAAATTCGGCATGATGGCATTGGGCAGCGTGCAGAGCCGCTATCTGGACGGCGGTTACAGTATGAACTGCGCCCAGGAGACGTT
>CAMWQV010000362.1 GCA_947176425.1 uncultured Clostridia bacterium | reverse complement strand
TCCGCTTGTTCAGGATGCCGCTCTTTTCCAGCCGGTAGCCATACGGCGTTTTCCCGCCGCGGAACCGGCCTTCCTGTACCATCTGACTGAGGGCCGTCTTAGTGCGGATGGAGGTCTTCTGGCTTTCCCCGTCCGCCTGCCAGAATCGGATGTAGTTGGTCAGCCGGTCTGTGTGAGACTCGAAGCGCTGTTCCCCTTCGTTCACGCTCCAGACGTGGATGCCCTTCTTGACGAACCATTCCACTACGAAGGGCGTTTCATCGGACTTGCGGCCCAGCCGGTCGAACATGAAGACCAGCAGGATATCGAACCGGCCCTGCTCCGCTTTCTTCTTGATCAGCTGCAGCTTGTCCCGGTCATCGGCGCTGACTTTATAGCCGGAGACGCCGGTTTCCTGCTCCTCGCCTACGATATCCCAGCCCATCTTTGCTGCAAATTCACGGCAGGCTTTCCGCTGCATGGGGATATCCGCATGGTCTTTTTCGTCGTGATCCACCTGCTTGGTGGTGGATACTCTGTATAAGCAATAAACTCTTTCAGCCATTTTTATCCGTCCTCTCTATCATTGGTTGTCCCTGTGAGAGAGCGGATATTTGATCCGGATCCACTTGTCAAGGTGCGCTGGCTTTTGCCACCATCATTATCTCACATAACAGCCAATATAGCTAGTATTATTTTTGAAAAAGCAGAAGAAAATCAGAAGAAAAACAACGGAAACCACACTATTTTTCTGTTGGCAGGTACGAACTCAGCAGAGCCTGCTTGACCTGGAGAGCTACCTGAGAATTGGGCTCTGCGGCAAAATACAGGGTCACTTCGTGTCCCTGAACTGTGATGGTCATTTTCTCACTGCTTTCCTTTTGAGGGCTTTTCGACATACCTCATGCCTCCTTTGCAAAAGAAAACACCGGCTGCCTGTTCACAGGCAATCGGTGTTTTTCAGCGTTTTCAATTTAATTGTGCAGGGACTTGTTATTGCTTACTCAGCAGTTCCTGATACTTCTGGCGATCATCTTCGGAAATTTTCAAGGCAGTCATAGCCTGCTCAATAGTCCAGTTCATGCTGTCCATTAGGTTATGGAGCGAGTCCATCACTCCCTTTGCCTGACCTTTAGCCATCCCCTTCTCAATCCCTCGATTCTCAACGCCCTGACTCAGATTACACATTTCTGTCACCGCCCTTTCCAGTTCCTTTGTGATTGGTATCCCAAACTCATCCCGCATGATCTGCTTTGTCTGCGCCGCATCCGTTTGACTGGACAGCAACGCCGATAATAGCCGCAGGATATCCGTACACTCTTTATCCTTTAGATCACCTAGGCCAATCACGATCACCGTCATCAGGTCATAATGTCTCACCAGCTCTTTTGCGTGACCCATGAGGTTTTCTTCCGTGATACGATACCGGTTGATCGTGTTCTTTTCTTTTTGGCGCGGCGTGGTGCTGATCCAAATCGAGTAGACTTTTTTGATCTTCTCGTAATGGGATTTGGTAAATTCCGTCCCGTTCTGGGCTGAGATCATGCGGCAGCAGTAATAGATCGCACGCATTACCAGCGGATACCCGGTCGTTGAACTCTGCGCTTCCACGTTTATGATGAGCTGGACCGGGTACTTGCTGCCCGGTACATATGCCATAAAACGGATGTCGTACACGACGGTGTTTTCTGTCAATGAGCTGTCTTCTGTGCGTATTCCGCGAATGACGGGATTGGTTTCGTCCGGATTGACAGGAACTACACTCACCTGTGGCGTTCCCTCGATATATTTTTCTGCTATATCTTTGACGCTACAATCCTGATATTCCGCCACGCAGCTCTTTAAGATCCAGGCCAGAATGATCTTTTGACTGAGTAGCCGTTTACAGGCCGCATCATATTTTTCCTTGCCCTCTTTTGTACGAATTTCCTAGGCCAGAGTGGTTTCTACTTCCATGTGCGCTTTGTCTCCTTTATTGTACCACAGCATATGTCAAACAATCCACTCTTTTTTGGAAAATAAATGATGGCCTGTTCACCGATCTTCCTATGGAGGTGAATGACAATGAACGGCAGATTCATCGTTCCGCGTTATTTTTTCTCTGCATTCCATTCTGCAGATGGATGTCACGTTGTATAGGGCGTATGGATGGTGTATTTTGTTTGCCCCATTTGCAGATGTAAGCTGTATGTACGGTTTCCTATCCAGATTGTCTTTTGTCCTGCCAATCACTTCCGTGCTGTTCTCAACAGTATTGGTTTGGGCAAAAGACTGCTCTGTATTCTGCACAGGTGCTTCCTCAGCATATTCTGCGTGATTGCCGTTTTCATCCTCATTATAACAGACCTCGGAAGTGTTGTCGAGAGCTTTTTTTGTATGGGCTGAATCTGTGATTTCTTTTATCAGCTGCTGCGTTGACCATCCGAATTGCTGTACAGTCTGGATATACCATCTGCGTTCTTCCTCTGTTTCGCACCGCTCCAGAATGACAATATTCTGCGTCCAGCCGATTTTCATGGCCTCTGCCAGCAGGGAAGAATTGCTCTGGTAGGTACGGCAGAACTCCCGCATCCGGCGCACATTGCGGGGAGAGAAGCCCGCTGTATCAGGATAGTTCTTTTGCAGATACTCCGCTGCTGCGGCAACAGCTCCTTTCTCCGGTCTGTTACATACGGCTTCGCCAATCTTTCGATACAGCTCCATCTGCGTCAATCCTTCGGACATAAATGCTTTCAGCAGGGCAAACAGTGTACTGTAATCAGTCTCTTTCCTAATATTCACAGAAATCTCCTTTCCGCGCTGTGCGCTTTCTTTTTATAGTTTCTCAATGTCACAAAAACAGGGACCGCCATATGTCAGACTGAAATAGCATCTTACACCTTTTCTGGGTGGCTGCACAAGCTAGTCTGCTTCAACGGTGTAAGCGCCTGCATCGCCTGTATCTACATTGGCGATCCCTGTTGCTTCTAACATTGAGACTTGGATAAGTCTCGTTCACATCTGTATTTGACACTACTTCCCCAGATGCCAAGGCGAAGGCTTAGACGGCGGCTGGCTTCACCGCTTCACGGGACTCTCACCCCTGCGAGGATCTCTCGCAGCCGCCCTCCTTTCGGCAGGACGGGAGTATCATTGTCGCTGACGGAATCATTGCAAAACAGCTCTGCCATGAGCCGCTTTTCGGACGGATGGGTACCGCTCTGCACCTTATGGTTGGCCGTCTTTGATAGAAGCCTTCAGAGAGAACTTCATCTTTCTTCTCTCTGTTTTCTCACTTCTACAGGTGGTCTTCGCGCATCCTCCGGTGTCGCTTGCCCCGCTTCACGAGGCCCGGCCAGTAACGTATCTAAGTCTTCGGATATGTAATTTTCAAGGTGCATTTTGGAGCCTTTACAGCGGATCAAACTGGAGAAGAATAGAGTTTAACACCGTTAAGTCTTTACCCCTAAGTGTAGGACTGATACGTTGTAAAAGCTCTTTCTGTTCAGGAGCCAGTGTTTTGGCTTGAGGCCGAAACCAGTCGGCCAGCTGGACACCGCCTCCATAGCGTCCTCGAACAGTTTGAATCGGATAGCGTCTAGATAGTGCGGTAATATCATTGCGAATGGTACGCATGGTGACATCAAACTTCGAAGAGAGTTTGGATGCTGTCGTATGCCGCTCTCTGCAAAGGATGTCCATAATCGCAGATTGTCGTTCATACGAGTTCAGCCGCACTCACCTCCCGCCCTGGACTCCACGGCTGGGAGTATAACAGTTAAATAGGAAAACCCCTTTCCTATTAAAAAATATTTTCTTTCTTCTGTATGTGATTCAGCGTGTTGACCAAATTGGATGCTTTTTCTCCAGCAATTTATCAAAGCAAAAATACAATTGC
>CAMWQV010000361.1 GCA_947176425.1 uncultured Clostridia bacterium | reverse complement strand
GAACATAGGCGGCGATTTCTTTGTCACCCGTTTTTCCAGGGAAACAGACTCCGCCAATTCCTCATAACGATCCCCCAGCAGATTTTGGAAAGACTGCTTGTGGGCATACTCCCCGCCTGTGACAACCGGATAGCAGAGAATCACGCCGTCCGGACGGAACGCGTGGGATTTTTTTTTCAGGGGGCGGTAGATTTCCGGACGGTTCCACATTGTCCCCGCACAGCCGGCCAGATGTCCGCCTGCGGAAAAGCCCATGGGAACGATTGCCTGGGGATCAATACTGTAGTGTTCACACTTGGTCCGTACATAGTCGATCGCGGCCAGGAGCTGTCTCTGGGGGACCGGCCAATACGCCTGGGGGGCGGTGTGATAGTAAAGGACGAACGCGGCATATCCTAAACCGGCAAACCGAAGGGCAACCGGTTCCGCTTCCCGGTCGGACAGAAATTCGTATTTGCCGCCGGGACATATGATAATTGCGGGACGGGGACGGCTGCCCAATTCAGGGAACCGGCTGGGCACGTAGGATACCAAACGGGCAGGACCGTTGGCGCCGGGAACAGTCAGTTGAACGGTTTCATGGAGCATAACGATCTCCTTTCATATGTAAGTCAGGACAGCAGGAGTGTGGCGCCGGTGTTTCTGAAATGCAGGACATGACAGGTACCGGGTCCGGCAGCGGCCTCCATTCTCTGTACAAAACAGTCCAGCCGCGCCAGCGGAACAATGGCCATCATGGTTCCCGCGAACCCGCCGCCGTGGACCCGCACCGCGCCTGTGCCGTCCAGCAATTCCTCGGCAACGGCCTGCAAAATGCCAAGAGGCTGGAAGCGGCTTTCCCGGTAACTGGCGGCGTTTTGGAGGTACATGAAGGAGGAGCGGCCCGATTCCCGCACGCAGCGGAGAAACTCGGGAAAATCATTTTGACGCAGGGCCGCAATCTGACGCTGTACCCGCAGGTCCTCCTGGAAATAGTGGTAAGCCCGCAGCACGGCACGGTCTCCGCAGGCGGCGCGCACCCGCGGCAGTTCCCGAAGAAATTCTTCGTAAGCCACATCGCGCAGCGCTTCTTTTCCGAAACACCGCGCCGCTTCCTGCATTTCCCGGGGAATCGCCGCGAAATCTTCCACCAAGGGGGCGTGGCTGGCTTTCGTGTCGATAATGCACAGGGCATGGCCTAACGCGGAGAGGTCCAGGGAAAGCTTCTGTATTTCCGGGGACCGGTTTTGGGCCAGCGGCGCAAAGTCCACACCGATCACGCCGCCGGTGGAACAGGCCAGCTGGTCCAGGAAGCCGCTGGGTTTTTGGAAGTACACCGTCTCCGCATAATGGGCGGCCTGGGCTGTCTGGACCGGCGGAAGTTCGCCGTTACAGAAAAAATGATTGAAAATATTCGCGATCAGCACTTCAAAAGCGGCGGAGGAACTGAGACCGCCCCCGCGCAGAACAGTGGTCGTGGTATAGACATCAAGGCCGTGGAGACCGCCTGCGAGCTGTGAGAAATAGGCCGCTATGCCCCGCACCAGCGCCATAGAACTGCCGGTTTCGTCGGGATGAATGGTCAGATCGTCCAGCTCTACCACCGCCATTCGATGGTTTCGGGATTTGATTCGGATGACATGGGACGGATTGGGCGTTACACAGGCAATCGTATCCAGATTGACGCTTGCGGCCAGGCCGTGGCCGAACTGATGGTCGATATGGCTGCCGCCTAATTCGGCGCGTCCCGGCGTGGAGAACAGCCGGGTCTCGGACGCGCCGTCACAGTCGAAAGTTTCCGCAAATTCTTCCGTCAGTTCCGTCAGACGCCCCGCCGCCTGACCGGATTCCGCGCCATAGACCGCTTCCAGGCATACCGCGCCGCCGTGCAGATATTCCAGCAAAACATCCCTTCTCATATTCTTCCCCCCTCCAGCCTTGCGGGTGTTCCGGTTCACTTGTACAATGGATCGGGCTGCCTGCAAGATATATCTAGCAGTATAGCACAGGAACTCTCTTGTAGCAAGACCGTGAACCAAAAAACTGACAAAAAAATCTGGCCGTCACGCTTCTTGACAAAGCCAGTACTCTCGTTTATAATAAAAACCAGAAAGGCACTGCTGGCCGTCCTGTCCGGACGGTTTTTTTATTAATAATGCGTGTTGGATTTTGTCAGCTTCTGGTTAAATATTTGACGCCGGCTTCTCCAAATGGTTGATTGACTTTGCTGCGCTGCTGTGCTATACTCCTGCTAATATTTAGCTGGCTTATATGTCGAAGATAGAACTTCTATGCACGGCAAGGAGGGAAAAATGAATCAAGAAGCAATAGGAAAATTTATTTCAGCCTGTCGAAAAGACAAGGGGCTTACGCAAGTACAGTTAGCTGAAAAATTAAATATTACCAACAGAGCAGTGTCAAAATGGGAAACAGGAAAAAGTTTTCCCGATGCATCCATTATGTTGAAATTATGTGACATTCTCGATATTACTGTAAATGAACTGCTTTCTGGAGAAAGGATTAGTATGGAAAATTATCGAAAAAAAGCAGAAGAAAATCTTATTCAGCTACAGCATGAGAAGGATCGGGCACAAAAGGATTTATTAAGAATTACTATAAATGAGCAAATCCACAATATGCACAAAGTCCTAGCGATTCGTTTTTGTATCAAGGACAAATCCTCCCGATGAAATGAAACTATACACAGTGCAAGCTATGAGTGAATCTTAGCCTGCACTGTTTTTTTATACGTTTTTCTCATTTTTTGTTTCCCTGCTCAATCTTTGCTTCAATGCCTTTACAGTATCCAGCAAGTAAAGCTGTTCATCTTCTGAAAGGCTCTTGGCAACTTCATAGAGTTCAGCCAAAATCTTTGCGCTCTGGGAGGCTTCCCTGCTATCTTCCATTTCCCCGGCGCCGCTTATCAGCCAATCCTTGTTGATTTTCAGAATTTGACATATGGCATTGATCACTATGGTCTGCGGTTCGGTCTTATTTTTTTCCAGATTGAATATAACGCCCCGCGATACGCCGATGGATTCGGCAAGGGAATCCTGCGTAAAGCCCTTTTTTTTCCGAACATAGTTAAGTCTTTCGCCTAAAGTATTCATTTGACCACCTCAAAGCTACTATAATTCATTTCCAATTCATTGTCAACGCTAAAATGCGCTCACAACGCAAAAATATTTTCCAAGATTCATTGACAATGAAATCAAATTGTGTTATGATGCATTCACAACGCAAATGAAAGGAGAGATCAGCATTGAAAGCGCAGAGCACTACCGTTCAGCAGATGAAAGTTTTAGACGAACTTATTGATAATGCAATCGGACTCCCAGTGAGCAGCCAGGATTTACTGCTCATGATGGCGAAAGCCATGCGGCATACGCGGAATTGCTTGATGCAAGGAGATGTAAGTGAGCAGTCCCGTAACCCGCCGGCAGGCCGGCCTACATAGGGCCGCATGAGCTTTTTAGCAGCCTTTTCAACCACAAAGTTGGAAGAGTCAAAAAAGTTGACCTGGATACAAAAATCAACCGATGGTTCGTTCCATATTCGTTTTTTTAATGTTATATTAAAGGCGCTTCTCACAGAAATAAGATTTGGAGGAATGAAAAATGAAGAAACTTCTTTCGCTGGCTCTGACCCTGGTTATGGTTCTGAGCCTGGCCGCCTGCGGCGGCAGCACTGCCGGAGACAGCAACGCCGCATCCAGCACTAAGCTCCTCAAGATTGGCGTGTTCGAGCCTGCCTCCGGCGACTCCGCTTCCGGCGGCAGAAAGGAGGCCCTGGGCATGGAATTCGCCAACTCCGAGACGCCCACCGTGGAGATCGGCGGCGAGACCTACAACGTCCAGCTGGTCCGTGCCGACAACGGCTCCAAC
>CAMWQV010000360.1 GCA_947176425.1 uncultured Clostridia bacterium | reverse complement strand
GTCCGTCCCCCTGGACGGCAAACCGGAAAATACGCCCCAATTCCCGTATAACTGGAAAAAAGGCCCCGGCAGTGACCCGTTTGTCCTGGAAATCGACTGCAAAAGTTTGATGCTGATTTTCAAAGATTCCGGCAGTCCCGCGTTCGGCAAGGCCCAGGCGCGGTTTGACGGACAGCCGCCCCGCGTGTTGGACCCCAGAGAGGCTGACTGGACCCACTGTCACGCCACAGAGCTGTTCCGCGGGAACGAAACCCGGCGGCACCGTATCGAAATCCGTATGGCGGAGACCGATAAAACTTTTACAATTCTGGGATTTGGATATGTCCCGTAATGTGTGAATAAAAGAAGGAAAAAGGAGAGAGGAGCCAATTTCTATGAATGAGCTGGTACATAATCAGGAACAAAACGCCGTTTACCGCAAGAGGGCGGAAGAACTGGTGCAGCAGATGACCCTGAAAGAAAAGATCAGTCAGATGCTCAACGATTCCCCTGCCATCCCCCGGCTGAATATCCCCGCCTATAACTGGTGGAACGAGGGCCTGCACGGTGTCGCGCGGGGCGGTGTGGCGACGGTGTTCCCGCAGGCAATCGCTATGGCGGCGGCGTTCGACGAGGACCTCATGGAGCAGGTCGGCGACGCTATCGCCACGGAGGGACGGGCAAAATATAACCTCCACCGTTCCTGTGAAGACCGGGATATTTATAAAGGTCTGACCTTCTGGGCGCCTAATATCAATATCTTCCGTGACCCGCGCTGGGGCCGGGGGCATGAGACGCTGGGAGAGGACCCCTATCTGACCGGTTTGCTGGGAAAACGCTTTGTACAGGGCCTGCAGGGCCACGACCCCAAGTACCTGAAAACCGCCGCCTGTGCCAAACATTTCGCCGTGCATTCCGGACCGGAGGACGTGCGGCACAGCTTCAACGCCGAAGCCAGCAGGCAGGATATGGCGGAAACCTATCTCCCCGCTTTCCGGACCTTGGTAAAAGACGCGGGCGTGGAAGCTGTTATGGGCGCGTATAACCGTACCAACGGCGAACCCTGCTGCGGCAGCAAGACATTGCTCAAAGACATCCTCCGGGAAAAATGGGGCTTTGCAGGACATGTCACATCAGACTGCTGGGCGATCAAAGATTTCCACGAGGGCCATATGGTCACAAACGGTCCCGCTGAGTCCGTCGCCCTGGCGGTCAATAACGGCTGCGACCTCAACTGCGGCAATCTGTTCGTTTATCTGGAGCAGGCCGCCGCCTGTGCCAAACATTTCGCCGTGCATTCCGGACCGGAGGACGTGCGGCACAGCTTCAACGCCGAAGCCAGCAGGCAGGATATGGCGGAAACCTATCTCCCCGCTTTCCGGACCTTGGTAAAAGACGCGGGCGTGGAAGCTGTTATGGGCGCGTATAACCGTACCAACGGCGAACCCTGCTGCGGCAGCAAGACATTGCTCAAAGACATCCTCCGGGAAAAATGGGGCTTTGCAGGACATGTCACATCAGACTGCTGGGCGATCAAAGATTTCCACGAGGGCCATATGGTCACAAACGGTCCCGCTGAGTCCGTCGCCCTGGCGGTCAATAACGGCTGCGACCTCAACTGCGGCAATCTGTTCGTTTATCTGGAGCAGGCTGCTGAGGAAGGTCTTGTGACGGAAGAAGCCATTACGGAAGCGGTTGTCCGGCTTTTCACAACCCGCATGAAACTGGGCATGTTCGACCCGGAGGAAGACGTGCCGTTCAACGCCATCGGCTATGAGCAGGTCGATTCTCCCGCCATGCGCGCCCTGAACCTCTCCGCCGCCGAAAAAACCCTGGTTCTGCTGAAAAATCAAAACAATATCCTGCCCCTGGACAAGAAAAAACTTAAATGCGTGGGCGTCATCGGTCCCAACGCCGACAACCGGAAATCCCTGGTCGGCAACTACGAGGGCACTTCTTCCCGCTATGTGACCGTTTTGGAGGGCATTCAGGACTATTTAGGGGACGATGTGCGGGTGATGTACTCCCAGGGCTGCCATCTGTATGAGGACCGTTTCCAGCAGCTGGCCCATCCGGACGACCGCTTTTCCGAAGTCCGGGGCGTGTGCGAACAGAGCGATGTTGTCATTGCCTGTCTGGGTCTGGACGCCGGTCTGGAGGGCGAGGAAGGCGACCAGGGCAACCAGTTTGCCAGCGGCGACAAACCGAATATCAATCTCCCGGGCCGCCAGTCCGAACTTCTCCGCGTCATCCTGGACAGCGGCAAGCCGGTCATCCTGGTTCTCATCAGCGGCAGCGCGCTTGCCATCAATATGGCGGCGGAGGAAGCGCAGGCAATTCTGTTGGCGTTCTATCCGGGCGCGCAGGGCGGTCATGCAGTGGCGCGTGCCTTGTTCGGGGAAGTCTCCCCCCAGGGAAAACTGCCCGTTACTTTTTACTGTTCCGATGCGGAGCTCCCCGCCTTTACCGATTACAGCATGGCGGGACGCACCTATCGTTATATGGAGCAGGAGGCGCTCTATCCCTTCGGATACGGGTTGTCTTACACGAAATTCCGCTTCGGCGCGGTCAGCGCGAGCGGCAGCGAGGTTGCAGAAGAAGGCGTCGAGCTGACGGTCCCGGTGGAAAATATCGGGGATATGCCCGGCAGTGAGACGGTGCAGGTCTATGTCAAGGCGGAGCGTCCGGGCACCCCCAACCCGCAGCTGAAAGCCCTTGCGCGGGTTACGCTTCTGCCCGGCGAGACGAAAACCGTAAGCCTGCGTCTGCCCCTGTCCGCGTTTGCGCTCTGCGGCGGGAGCGGGGCGGCAGCGGCTGAACCCGGCGAATACTCCGTCTATACCGGTTCCTCCCAACCGGACCGGCGCAGTGCGGAACTTACCGGCCAGCAGCCCCAGAAACTGTCGCTGACGGTCAACAGAAGGGTGGTGACGGAACCGTAACTACACCATAAAGGCCCAAATGTCCCACAGGGATATCCCTGTGCCGCTTTCCATCCCAATGGAAAGCGTGAATAGGCTTTGGGTCTTGAAGAACCAAAATATTTGAGAAGGGAGAAAAATTTATGCCAAGCACAACGACTACTTTACAGACTCCTTCCAAAAAAGGCGGCATCGGCGACCATATCCGCAAGTACGGTCAGCTCTACGGCCTCATGCTCATCCCGCTCCTGTACTACATCGTCTTCCGGTACGCGCCCATGGCGGGCAATATCATCGCCTTCCGCCGCTACCGTGCGGGCAGCAGCATCTTCGGCGACGAGTGGAGCGGCGTGAAGTATTTCCAGCAGTTCATCAACGACTCCAACTTCTGGCGCGCTTTCCGCAACACCCTGCTGCTGAACTTCAAGTACCTGCTCATCAGCTTCCCCCTGACTCTCATTTTCGCGCTCCTGCTCAACGAGGTCAAAAACGTGGGCTGGAAAAAAATCGTGCAGACGGTCTCCTACCTGCCCCACTTTATTTCTATGGTCATCGTGGCCGGCATGGTCCGCGAACTGCTCAGCACCGGCGGCCCCATCAACAGCATGATCGTCGCCGCGGGCGGTACGGCTACCACCTTTATCTCCCTGCCTGAGTGGTTTACGACAATCTTTGTCGTATCCGGCGTGTGGCAGGGCATCGGCTGGGGCAGCATCCTGTATCTGGCGGCTATGGCGGGCATCAACCCCGACCTGTACGAGGCCGCGTCCCTGGACGGCGCGAACAAATTCAAGCAGTGCCTGCATGTTACGATTCCCGCTATTCTGCCCACGGTTTCCACCCTGCTGGTGCTGAATATCGGCCAGCTCTGCGGTTCCGCTGCCTTTGAAAAAGTGTTCCTGCTCTACAACCCCACCACCTATGAGACGGCGGACATCATCGCTACCTACGTCTACCGCATGGGTATGGAA
>CAMWQV010000359.1 GCA_947176425.1 uncultured Clostridia bacterium | reverse complement strand
TTCCGCGCACCGAATCTTTGTGTCCTTATTCATTAAGATTCCGAAAGTTCATTATCAATGTCTTTACAGTGAAAAAAGTAAGAGGAAAGAATCTGCGACACAAAATCAGCGGACTCTCCTTCAGATAAATCAATATTGGGTATCCAATCCTGTAGAGCGGCATAGAGCTGAGAAGATATTTGTAATAACGGCGCAAAATGAAACACCAAATTTCTTTTATATTCATATATATAGTCATGCGGATTTAGTTTCCCCAAAAACTCTAAATAATCTCTGAATAATTTAGCGGCGACATCGTCTGATAATTCAAGTTCAGGATAATTTTCCCTCAATATCTCACTTCCCAGTATGTTGTCAAAAAAGTTGCCGCAGAATTTGATATAAGCGCCCACTTCTTCTGCTATAATTTCCCGGTCTATAACCTGAGAAACAAAAATTTCTTCGGCCTTTTCATATGACCATTTTTCTTTATCAATTTTTTGCTGAAATTGAATCAGGATTTTTTCATATCGATTTCTGTCGTTTTCTCGAACTTTTTCAAGAGAACGCTTCCTGCAAAACTTCAAGTTTTCGTTTTTGCTTTTTCCCTGCATCCTTTTATACATAAGAAAAAACTCATGGTCAACAGCATACTGCTGATAACTCCTTGAAAAAAGTATGGTCGAATCTGCCAGCAGAGAAATTAGCTCATTAACGCATGGACAGCTGTCTTTTTTCTGTTTTAATATGTATGCCGCTTTCGATATAAACGGTTTCTCTGCTCGTGATTTTCTTGATTCATTTGTTATCGATTTGTAAAAGGAAGTTACTTCGGTATCAATCCGTTTAACCTCCTTGGCATCCGATAATTTTTCAAGACTCTCAGAAGAACAAAAGCCCTGTCCTATCGGCAGCACAGTCTTCTTGATTCTAAATTGTACATCATCATCCATAACACTTTCTATCCTTTTGCAATATTCTTTTCCTGAATATGGCCAATTTTTGTGTTTCTTTTCTATTAATAAAACCAAAAGCGTGTCTATGCTTATTTTTTCGGGCGGACATCTCCGGCTGACACTTCCAATATTATGTGTTACTGTTTCATCATCGCTCATGCACAGGGGGTGTGGAACTGCGAGGCCATATCCCCGTAAAGCCCCGCTTCCTAAATACCTAAACCCGTGAAGTTTGCTTGCGAGCTAAGCCACAAAAGCTTACTGTTTGATGGGAATTTCAACCTTTTTAGATATGTAACCCCTGCAAATAAAGGTCTTCTCAGCGATTTTGCCATGTTGAATTTCACAGGCCTAGGGAAATAGATAAGTGAGGCAAGCACCTTGAAAATTTCATAATAAGGAGATCGGATCGTATGAACAACTATTTCAACAATCATCCCCAATCACCCCCTAGAGATCTCGGAGCTTTTCAGTCTGCGGTTGATACGATGCTGGCTTCCAACTTTAACAGCTACGCACCGTCGGCAACCATGTTGCACAAGCTCGGTCGAACTGGGGAAGTCGGGCGCTTCTGTGACAAGCGGATCAGGAAGGCCCAAGAGGAGGACGGAAGGCTCACTGTCAAAAAAGAGGCGCAGTCATTGATGACAACGGCCACCGTGTCGAAGCGTTCGCCTTCGAACTCAGGCGGGTAGATGTAGAAGGAACCCTCTACGCTGTTTTCGTTGTTGATATGCTCTACACTAGCGTCTATGTGCTGTTGGTGCGCAGTGATGCCCCGGCAGACTTCCACAGGCTGTTCCCTAACATTGGAACTGCGCAGGATTGGAAAACCCTACGAAAATGTATCGACCGATTTTCGCCCAAGACAGCCAGTTACCGATTTACGGTCGATTGGCAGAAATCCCGGCACGCTGCCGCAGAAATCGCTGCCGCAACTTACCTGGAGCACTCCGGCGTTTTCAATCAAGGAGACTTGGCTTCGCTTCAGGATATGGATGCCGCAAAGCTGCACATGATCGACCTTTGTGCCGTTATTGCGCTCATGCGGACATTCCCGTCGGATCTGACTCCCCGGATGATTCATGTGCTCTGCACACAAGATGCAGATGATCTTGACGAAATCCATCGCATTTTCAAGGCTATGGATTTCACCCTCGAGCAGTCCCCCGGCCTGTATGTCCCTGCAGTTCTTGTAAGGAGCAAAAAGGATCTGGAGAGCTGGAGAAAGAGCCTGCGGTTTTCTTATATGACGTATGACAGAGCACAGGGGCTTGATTGCCTCTTTGTTTCCATGTCGCAGGCTCTAACCCTACACGATAAACATTTTAATGAGCAGTTTCCTTATGCTCCCGTTGTTGTTGGCCCTAATATCTGGTCTAACAGGAATTGCGTAGAGATCGATATGCGGGGGCTACGATTTTCCAATGAGGAACTGCTTGTGGGGCGGAAGTACATTGCCTCGCTCCTCAAACATCACATTCTGCTTATGTCGAAGTTTGTCGAAGCATGGCAACAAAGCATCACATCCTATACTGCCGCTGTTACCCCATATCCGCAACTGTGGTTTCAGTCGTTTCATTTTGCTGCCAGTATGACGCTTTTTCCTGCCAGCAATGCACTGATGGATTATATCAATCTCACGCAAGACGCAGATACCCATAGATTGCGCCTTCGAACTGACCGTGCCAAGCGGTACGCCGACGCCATCCAAAAGCTTAAAGAAGCTACCGAGGCAGAACCTTGGCTGTACGGCTCAAAACCGCAGACCAAGGCAGAGGCTTTGGCTCTTTTAGAAAAAAACTATGACGCGTTTTTACATCAAAAGGATGGGAGACCGGTCTTGGCTTTCACAGAAGCATCCTCTCATACGTTGTGCAAATCTGGAACAGAGTGAAGTAACTGATTTCGTATTGAAATTGAAGGAGAAGCATCTGTTATCCAACAAAACGCACCCGGTTACATTCTCAAAGCGTGAACAATTTCGATTTATTTGCATTAACGCTGATGCAATTACAGTTACAGCGGTGGGCGGAAAGGGGGAAATGATCTAGCTATGGGGAAGGGAAGAAGTACACACGCTGATAGGCTTCCGCCGTCCGAAGCTGTAAGCGGCTTAGATCGGGAGACACAAAAAGTACTGTGCCAAGCATTTGGCTTCCAAGCTCTCTATCCCCACCAGGCCGCAGCAACGGCGGCGATGGCGAGCGGCAGCGACCTGCTGCTGCTCGCCGGAACCTCCTTTGGGAAAACGGAGGCTATGCTGGGCAGCAGCATTCTCCACCCAGAGCGGGGCCTGACAGTTCTTATTGAGCCATTGCGGGCTCTTCCAGGTAGAGATGATGAACAGGTTAAAACGGCTAGGCATCCGGGCTGTACTGCTCAACTCTGACGTGCCACCCGCATCGTACAACGATGCTCTTTCGTCCATTGAGACTGGGCAGGTCAACTGTGTGCTCACAACGCCGGAACAACTTGAGAAAAAGCGCGTGTTCCATGCACTCAACTCCGCTGGCGTTGCTACTGTAATCGTCGATGAAGTGCATTGTCTCCTGGACTATGGCGGCGATTTCAGGCCAGCATATGACCGAATCGGAGCCTTTATCCAACATCTCGATCAAAGGCCTATAATCGCTGCCTGTACCGCGACTCTTGCGCCGGACAGCATCAAAAAGGTGGAAAAATCACTTTCCATGAAGCGGCCTGTACTGATTCGCGGCCCCAGTGACCGACCTAAAATCAGACAGAATATTATCGAGATCGGCTCAGAACTGACCTGTAAGCAGCTGGATTTGGTAGAAAAAGAGAGATTTCAGAGATTAGAGATGACAATCAAACATCACCTTAAAAAAGGTGATGCCGCCATCGTCTACTGCAATACTGTAAATGCGAATCAAGAGTAGAAAAAGATAAAGAGATAGCGCAAAAGAGCCGAGAA
>CAMWQV010000358.1 GCA_947176425.1 uncultured Clostridia bacterium | reverse complement strand
CTGCAGCAGATGTTGCGAATGGTGCATCGTACCTCAAAAAGAAGGAAGTATCCGAGCGGCGGCAAACTGGGAGGAGATCCGGCGTGCGGACAGCCGGAAAATCATATTTATGGACAACAATGTACTGGCGTCCGGTCACGGGCTGGAACAGATCGGGCGAATGGGAGGAGAACAGATATGGGTGGATTTCAATCAGGGACTGGACGCCCGGCTGATCACCCCGGACGCGGCCCGCCTGCTGGCGCGGCTTCGATGGATACGGTTTGTGCGGATGGCCTGCGACACCAGCGCCATGCTGCCGGTGATCGAACAGGCAGCGGCCTATCTCAAGGAGGCCGGGGTTGCTTCTTCCCGGTTTTGGTCCTATGTTTTAGTCCGGGATGTAGAGGACGCCCACCAGCGTGTACTGGCTTTGCGGGATATGGGTGTGCAGCCCTTTGCCCAGCCGTACCGGGATTATGAGGGCGGGGAACCAACCGGGGAACAGGTGCAGTTTGCCCGCTGGGTAAATCAAAAGGCAGTTTTTCAATCCTGTACCTGGGAGGAGTATCAACAAGGAAAAAGGAATCATTGAAAGCAGAAGCGGGGCCTGTATGCTGCGGAACAGCAGTAAAATACAGGTCCCGCTTTTTGTATTTTGAGAGGAGGAACACAGCGTGAGCAGGAATTCGGCACAGGACACCGGTCATGCAAGAGCGGAGCGTCTGGTGGTGGTGCCGCCCAATTTTACGCCTGACGAAGATGGTGTAGTTTGGGTATGCGGCTTCCGAAGAGAGAAGGAAGCGGCGGTGATGGAAAGCGGGGGAGCAGACAGCGGAAGCCATGAGAAACGATCTGTCACCTAAAAAACGAATACCGGAAGTCCTGCGGAACAGGACTTTCAAACGGGGAAATACTATGATTCTGTATATCAACAGCAAGGAAAAAACAATCGGGGCCAGATTACCCGCCACGCCGTATGAGGTCAGTACCATACGCGACACGGCGTTCAGGAGCCGTCCGGCGACCGTTTCCGTGATTGACGTGAGCAGTCAGGTCGGCAATCTGGCGGACCATCTGTCCAATGTTGTTCTGGAATACGATACCATTGACAAGTTCAACGCATTGGCGAAGAAAATCGACAGGATGAATCCGTGGAAGCAGTGGACCTTTTCCGGCGCGCTGTCCATCGAGAATGTCAACAGCTTGGATCAGGCGCTGTACATTGCTGACCATCTGGAGAACTATACATTCATTCCCAGGCAGCAGGAAAAAAGCAGCGCCGGTGTGTATACCGCACGCGGCTATGTCCAGCGCAGAGTATCATGATTTTGCATTCGTCTTCCGGAACAGCAGAAGCGGTGAAAATTTCAGTAGACTTCCGGCGCAGAGTGTGGTATGTATGTTGGCTGGCAAAACAGAAAAAGGAGTGAAAACGATTGGTTATCAACATTTACGAGGACAAGATGTCCTGGGCATACCTGTTCAGCGAAGCCGCCGTTCTGTACAGCAGGGAGCCCATCCCGCGCGAGGACGTTCCGGAGGGCTGGTATTGCTACGACCTGCGCGGTACCGCAAAGTATCCGGACGACCTGTATGCACTGGTTGACAAGGCAGAAGAACATCATGCCGGTTCTGTCCTCTCCCCTTCCATATTAAAAAGGTCCGCTACCAGGAGCAGGCTCATCAAAGATGAGTTCTGCCTGATGCCCGGAAAGATGACGCTGGCTGAGTTCTGCCGGAACGAAAACCTGCCGTGTCCCCAGACCCCATCCCATCTGCTGCGCCCCGCTTCACCCGAAGAAGCGGGGCTTTCCCATACCGGGAATGGCCTGACAGAAAGAGGACAGCAGATGCTCCGAGATGCTGCCGATCCCAGCCTTCCCCACAGCTACGACTGGTATGTGCTGGAAGGGTACAATACGGCGGAGGAGCAGATGACGAGCGGGCTGTCTCTGGAGGATGCCATCCAGCAGTACACTGCCAGTGAAAACGCCAGCAAGCGGCTGGGCGTCACAAAGGACGGCATTGCCGCAGTGGATCTGGTGATTCAGCTGGATGGCCGGGAATGGGTATCGCAGGACTGTCAGAAGTCAGCCAGCTTTGCAAACGACCCGGTAGTCCATGAGGCGGCCGCACTTCTCCGCCAGACCATAGAGGAACAGACTGCCGGTCAAAGTATGGCGATGGGAGGGATGAGCTGATGAAGGATCTGATCCGATGCACGGTATCCCGCGATGATTTCCAGCGGTGGCTGGATTTGGGAACCGCTCCGATTACATTCCGGCAGGGCGAGAAGGCCATAACAACACTTCTCAAACTGGAAAAGAATCCGTCTGCGGATTATTTATACAGGACGGCGGCTGCACAGGAGAACAGCATCTCCTGGAATAATCCGGTACAGTTCTGCGGTGTATGGGACCATAAGAATCGGACGCTGTATCTGACGGAGGATACACTGGGGCTGTTCACTACAGCAAAATATCCGTTCGTGAGCGCTGGCTCTTCCATGACAGATGAAATCAGTGATAGGGTTAACAGCCGAGTGGAAAGCATCATCGCAGATGACCAAAACAATCTTGCGGTCAGGGAGGTCACTGGCTGGCGGGCATTAAAGGATCTGGACTATTACCGGAACTACGGAGCAAAAGAGGAAGCAATCCGAAGACTTTTTTCCGGCGAGGAACCGGACGGACACTTCCACAGCCAATACCGGCTGGACAGCCTGCCGGAAACCGTCTTCCTTGCCTATCTTGAGGACCCGGAGGGATTTATCGAGAAGACGGCAGAGCAGCATATCGAACAACATCAGGAGTCGTTTCTGATGGATTTTCTGGAAAGGGACGCCCTGCTGACGGAATATCAGTTACTGATGCAGGATACGGAAAATCCTCTTCACAGGATGAAGGCGATCACGGAGGCAGTCAAAAGCAGCGGGGCAAAGACGGTGAGCGTAACCGTACACAAATCCGGAGAAGAATTGACGTTCAGGACCACCGCCGGATCGCTGACCGGTCACAGGAACTATTACAACACCAACCAGATTGCGGCATCGGACCGGCGGGAATTCGAGCGGCTGTTTGGCCGCCATGCGGACTATAAGGCGGAGGAAATCACCAGGATCACCTACGGCAGAAATACGATCTATGAAGCCCCGCCGGTCCAAAGCGAGGCTATGGCAGAAGAAGAATCAGAGCCAACGCTGACAATGGGGGGAATGAGCTGACAAGAAATGAATCATAAAAATCGGACAAAAGTCAGCAGTCTGTTCCGGACTGCCTGACCAGAAGCGGGGCCTGTATGCCACTGAACAGTACAGTGGACAGTATACAGGTCCCGCTTTTTTACTTTCTGCAATCAGAAGAAGGAGAACAAAATGGGAAGATATTTTGCACAGGATACCAATCTTGCCGGACTGGAGCGCCTGATGATGACGCCGCCCAATTTCGTTCCCAGCGGCGGAGGAATCACGCTCATCTGCACCATCAGGGAGAGAGGTGGAACGTCAGCGCTGGAGGAGCTGATACAGGAGCTGGTCCATCCCTGGGAGCATAGCGGCCTGAAGCGGCGGGCCGTACAGCTGATCCGCAGTGCGGGGCGGTTTCTGTTTGACGGCCAGCTCCATGAAATGCGGCTGCTGAAACTGACAGGCGGTAACGGAAAGGCTGTCAGCGGGAAATGGCTGGCGGCGGCGTACCTGCTGTCCTCCAGCGCTGCGCTCTGGCAGCGGACACTTCCGGCGATCACGCAGGAACGCATTGATTTTGACGCGGTCAAGCTGGGAGACAGCAATATCCGGGACTATACCCTCTACCGTGCGGCAAAGGGACTTTATCACGGCAAACTAAGAGCCTATCCCGAAATTAGAGATGAACAGGAATAAGTTTGCGCCAGACA
>CAMWQV010000357.1 GCA_947176425.1 uncultured Clostridia bacterium | reverse complement strand
TATAGTAACCGCTTATGCGGTATCCCTCTCCCGGAGCCACCCCGCTGTCCATAGCTGCCCGAGCGCACAGCGCGATTCCTACCATCGCCAGATTACGCCGGTGCTGCAACTCATCGTCAGCCAGACGCCCGCTGTCCCGATCCATGCTCTCCGCCAACCGTACTGCGTCGGCGGTGCGGCCCTCCCGAATGGCCTGCATCAGCAGCTGTTCTTCGTGATACGTGTGCCGGTAGACAGTCTCATCGTTTTCCTCCTCTTCCCGCAGAAGAAAGCTGGTTTGCTCACGCCTGATAAGACGTTCATTATGATTGATAATACGATTGAGCTGTAAAAGCTCCTCATTTTCCAAGCTGACATTTTCCAACAGTGAATTCGTCAGCAAAATCATGTTGCGGATCTCTGGCAGAGTGAACACCGGCAGAACCCGCAGGTCATCCTCTGTTATCCCATAGCTGCGGGCCATCTGACGTCGATGGGTGGCTCCCAGCTTTATGCTGCACATAGGTCCCATATACAAATACCCCTCCCCAGAACGCAGGGCGGCAAAAAAGCAGCCGTAGTTTCCTTTGTATAGAAATGGAATACTCTGTCCAGCGGCACCTGCGCAGAGTTGTTGGCGCAGTTTCTGGGACCGCATTAACGGACTATCCTGTATGGTGTCAAAAAATGCGGTAAGTTCTCCACTTTGTGTCTCATACACCAAGTCAACCTTCAGCACAGCGCAAAGAATACGGATATGATTATTGCGCACACCGAGTCCACCTTTCCTAATTATTTTCTTTAGCATACCATAGTAAGGGCAAAAAAGAAATAAAAATAGCAAAATAATACTATTCTTTTTTGGTCCGGCGTGCTATACTGCACCATAGCATTTTGAGAAAGAAGGAGTGGTCATAACTATGGACAGCATACCAGCCATGAATTGGGTTACGAATCCCGACTGGACGGCAGACGACAAGGAAAAAGCCAGACTGGTATATTTTCGCAGAGCGTTCCAGCTAGCAGATATTCCGGAACAGTTTTATCTCAGAATCACGGCGGGTAGCCGCTATAAACTCTATGTCAACGGCATATTTGTCCAATTTGGACCCGCTAAGGGAGACAGTACCCTGTGGTTTGTGGACCAGGTGGATATTGCCAGCTCTCTCCGCAAAGGGAAAAACGTTCTGGCCGTATCGGTGTTGTGCTATCCCACACAAGGGGAGCAGGGCAATCACAGTTTGTTCCGATTCGACCGCCCCCGGTTGTTTACGGAAGGACTGCCTGCCGGGGAGTGGCGCTGTACGGTGGAGCGTGGTATTGCGTTCTATGCGGAGGAGGACGGTTTTTCTCCACTGCAAATCCATGAAAAGGCCGCACCCTCCGGGAATCTCCGCGACTGGCAGGAAGCAGACTACAATGACAGTACATGGGATAAGGCTGTGATATGCGGGGAGAGTGATCTGCCCGCGCTCCTGCGCCCTGACCGGCTTGTTGACCGGACGATTCCTTTCATGGAACGGGTTCCCCATCGGTTTACTCTGCCTTTCACCCTGGTACCCGCTTTCAGCGAGGTCAGCTTTGTATTGGATGCCAAAGAAGAAATGTGCGCCTTTGTATCGCTGGCCCTGTCCGGGGGACAGGGTACAAAAGTTGAGCTTTTATACAGCGAATGCTATGTGACCAACACGGGAAAAGGCAACCGCTTGGATGCAGAACATGGGCATCTGGAGGGATACACGGACTATTATACTGTGTTGGGAGCAGAGCGCGAGGTCTATGAACCCTACTGGTTCCGCACGTTCCGTTTCCTCAAAGTGATGGTGCGCACGGCGGATCAGCCTTTAACACTGCATGATTTTACCTATGAGGAAACCGGATATCCCCTGGAAGTCAAAACGCAGGTGCGGACCTCGGATGAGAGCCTGCACCGTATATGGGACATCAGCCTGCGCACCTTGCGCCGCTGTATGCACGAGACATATATGGACTGTCCCTTTTATGAACAGATGCAATACGCCATGGATACCCGGTCACAAATCCTTTATACTTACGCTGTTTCCGCTGATGACCGTCTGGCTCGCAAGGCCATCGACCAGTTCAGCCGCGCCCTGCGCCCAGACGGGCTGATGAATTGCAGCTATCCCAACGTGAATTCCAATGTAATTCCCGGCTTTTCCATCTACTATATCCTGATGGTGTACGACCACATGATGTACTTTGGGGACTGGGCGCTGGTGGAGCGTTACCTGCCCACAATCCACCGGCTGCTGAACTTTTTTGAAGAACACCGCACACCGGACGGCCTGGTGGCAAAAGTGGGCGGGGTCAATGGGAAGGCTCCCATTTGGTCCTTCATCGACTGGGCGGAGGACTGGCTGGAGACGGAGGGTATGCCAACCGCTGGACTGTACGGCCCGCTGACTATGGAGAGTCTGCTGTACCTACTGGGCTTAGAACGGGCAGCAGAGCTGTCCGATTATGTGAACGACAACCGGGCGGCAGACTATCGAAGCAGAGCCGATCATCTGCGCAGGGCTATTCGGGAGCAATGTATGGACGGGCGCGGGATGCTTACCGACGGCCCTGGACGGCCAGAGCTGAGCCAGCACGCCCAGGTGTTCGGTATCCTCACTGGGACGCTGACAATGGAAGAGGGACGGAGGAATCTCCTGCACAGCATAGAAGGTGAGGGTGTAACACAGTGTACCGTAGCCATGTGTTACTATCTGTTCCGGGCTTTGGAGAAAACAGGGCTGTATGAATACAGTGACCGCTACTGGGAAATTTGGCGTCGGATGCTTGCCGATGGCTGTACCACCTGTGTGGAGTCGGAGGGTTACTCCCGCTCCGAGTGCCATGCCTGGGGGGCATTGGCGCTGTATGAGCTGCCCAGCGTCATTTTGGGTGTACGTCCCACTGCCCCAGGGTACAGCGCCTTTGAAGTAAGTCCTGTCCCCGGCTATCTGCGCTCTGCTTCCGGGACGGTACACACGCCCTTGGGCGATGTAAGTGTAGCTTGGGAAAAATCCGGGGACAACCTTCATGTTAGTGTAGAATGCGAACAGGAGTTGGAAAAGCGAATGAGTACAAAATAAGAGCAAAAGAGACAAAATATTGGTATAACTGACACGGCCTCTGTTGTATGTTTATAGCAGAGGTCATTTTTTATACCATGAAATAAGGAGGAGTCATCATGGCAGAACACATCGTAGAGACTTTATCAGGGAAAATCAGAGGTTATGAGCGTAGTGGACTGGTGGAATATCTGGGCATTCCCTTTGCGGAGTCCCCGGTGGGAGCGCTTCGGTTCAAGCGTGCTGTCCCTAAGACCCCTTGGTCGGATGTCTTTGACGCCAAGGAGTACGGCCCCGAGGCGGTTCAGTTTGACGAGGGCCGGCAGAAAGGTAGCGAGGACTGCCTGACGCTGAACATCCAGCGGCCTATGGAGGGGGACAAACTGCCTGTATTCGTCTGGATTCACGGCGGCGGGTACAATACCGGCGCAGCCAGTGTTCCGCTCTATAACGGAGCTTCTTTTGCCCGAGAGGGCATCGTGTTCGTTTCCATCCAGTACCGGCTGAACGTGCTGGGCTTCTATGACTTTACCACCTATCCCGGCTGCGAGGACTTCGACTCCAACTGCGGTCTCAGCGACCAGATATTGGCACTGAAATGGATTCATAATAATATTGCCGCCTTCGGCGGCGACCCGGAGCGGGTTACCATCGCGGGTGAGTCCGCCGGGGGTGCGTCGGTGGTCAATCTGCTGGCTGTTCCCTCTGTGAAAGGCTGCTTCCAGCAGGCCATAGCCCAGAGCGCCCTGTGCAACTGTGTGATGACCCACCAGCTCGCCCGGGAGAACATCCAGCTTTTTCTTGAGGGTATGGAATGGACTGA
>CAMWQV010000356.1 GCA_947176425.1 uncultured Clostridia bacterium | reverse complement strand
ATCATAGCCGCGCCGCTGTGGGAGAACGGCGTTGTCAACAGCCGGGTCGTGGGAGCCGTCACCTACATTCCTCAAGAAACGTTCCTGAATGATATCGTCTCGTCGGTCCGCGTCAGCAAACACGGCGGCGCATATATGATCAATCAGGACGGCTACACCATCGCGGACGATACGATGGACACTGTTATGGTCCAGAATATCGAAAATGAGGCGGCCCAGAATAAAAGCCTGTCCAAGCTGGCGGCAATTCACGGCGCAATGCGGGCCGGAAAGAGCGGCTTCGACGATTATAAAATCAACGGCACCGCGAAATTTATCGCATATGCCCCCGTCAGCGGCACCAGCGGCTGGAGTCTGGGCGTGACCGCGGCGAAAATTGACTATCTGCAAGATACATACTTCGCCATTGCTTTTACGCTGGTCCTGGTATTGATCTTTCTCGGCATCAGCGGCGCGGCGGCGGCAAAGCTGGCTAACGGAATCGGCAAACCCATGCGGGCCTGCGCCGAACGGATGGAACTGCTGGCACAGGGCGATTTGCAGGCGCCGGTACCGGTAGTAAACAGTACGGATGAGACCGGCGTGCTGGCACGGGCCACCGGCGATTTGGTGAACAGTCTGTGCCTGATTATTCAGGATATCGACCATATGCTGACAGAGATATCCCAGCAGAATCTGAATGTCCAGTCCAAATATGAGGACGCCTATGTGGGTGATTTCAGCAATATCAACCAGTGTATGAACCGTCTGCGGGTGAATCTGAGCGGCACGCTGCATGATATCGACCGCGCCGCGGAACAGGTCTCCGCCGCGAGCGATCAGGTCGCTAACGGCGCGCAGGCGTTGGGGCAGGGTTCCGTTGAGCAGGCGAGTTCCGTAGAGGAGCTGGCGGCTACGATCAATGACCTGACCGGACAGGTGCGCGATACGGCGGTGCTGGCGGAAGAAGCCCAGGCACAGACCAACCATGCCAGCGAAGAGGCCGACAAGTGCAACCGGCAGATGCATGAGCTGATCCAAGCAATGGAGGATATCCAGAAGCGTTCCGATGAAATCGGCAAAATT
This sequence comes from uncultured Clostridia bacterium, assembly GCA_947176425.1. GTDB lineage: Bacteria > Bacillota > Clostridia > Oscillospirales > Oscillospiraceae > Pelethomonas. The sequence continues at coordinate 2,815 of CAMWQV010000356.1, read as the reverse complement.
ATAAAGACGATTGAGGATATTGCGTTCCAGACCAATATTCTTGCTTTGAACGCGGCTGTGGAAGCGGCGCGGGCCGGCACGGCGGGAAAAGGCTTTGCGGTTGTGGCGGACGAGGTGCGGAATCTGGCTGGAAAATCGGCGGAGGCGTCCCAGAGTACGGCGGACCTGATCGCAGGTTCTACGCAGGCGGTGCAGAGAGGCGCGGCCATCTCCGGCAGTACGGCGGAGACGCTGGAGGAGATGGTCAGCAGTATGCAGTCCGTCACACACTCCATCGGTCAGATTGCCGAGGCGTTCAATGAGGAATCGGGCCGGATTACACAGGTGTCCATCGGCATCGAGCAGATTTCCAGCGTTGTGCAGACCAACAGCGCGACGGCGGAACAAAGCGCCGCTGCCAGTGAGGAGCTGTCCGCAGAGGCGCAGTCACTGAAACAGATGGTGAAACAGTTTACGCTCGCGCAGTGACAATGACTGGAATCTTTGCAGGCTCCGGTACAGAATGCCGGGGTCTGCTGCATTTATCCGGCATATTCCCTTTCCTTTTGGTCTAAAATAGCAATACGCGGATGGGTGGTGAACAGGATGATTGAGTTGGAGAACGGCGTGTTTATGGAGCAGGTGGAAACTTTCGCAAAACGGCATCAGTGGTCTGTTGTGCGTGATATGCTGCTGCTCCTGGAACCGGCGGATATTGCTGCGATTTTAGCGGAGGTGTCGGAGGAGCTGCTGCCGCTGCTGTACCGGGTGCTGCCGAAAGAACCGGCGGCGGAGGTGTTCGTAGAGATGGACCCGGAGGAGCAGGAAGTCTTAATTAAAGGCTTTTCCGATACGGAGCTGAAAGAAGTCCTTGATGAGCTGTATGTGGACGATACGGTGGATCTGATTGAGGAGATGCCCGCGACGGTTGTCAAGCGCATTTTGAAGCACACCGACCCGCAGACCCGGCAGAGCGTGAACGAGATACTCAATTATCCCGAAGATTCGGCGGGGTCCATCATGACCACGGAATTTGTGGACCTCAAACGGGACATGACCGTGGAGGCCGCGTTGAAACGCATCCGCCGTACCGGTGTGGATAAGGAGACGATCAATATCTGCTATGTCACCGACCCGAGCCGCCATCTATTAGGGCTTGTTTCTATTCGTACTCTGCTGCTGGCGGACGATGACGACGTGATCGAGGACATCATGGAAACCAACTATATTTCCGTCTCCACCATGGACGACCGGGAGGATGTGGCGCAGTATCTCAGCAAATACGACTTTCTCGCCATGCCCGTGGTGGACAAAGAAAGCCGGCTGGTGGGGATCGTGACCATCGACGACGCTATTGACGTTATGGAGGAAGAAACCACCGAGGACTTTGAACTGATGGCCGGCATCACTCCTACGGACAAACCCTATCTGCGGGCGGGGGTTATAGAGACGGTAAAAAGCCGTATTCCATGGCTGATGCTGCTGATGCTGTCCGCTACGTTCACCGGTATCGTCATCAACGGCTTTGAGGATAAACTCGCCGCCTGTTCGGTATTGATGGGGTTCATTCCCATGCTGATGGGTACGGGCGGCAACTGCGGCAATCAGAGCAGCGTGGCGGTCATCCGCGGGCTGAGCCTGAACGAGATTGATTTCAGCGATATTTTCCGCGTTGCCTGGAAGGAAGCCCGTGTTGCCGTGATGTGCGGCGTGATGCTGGCCAGCGCGAATTTTGTCAAGCTGCTGCTGATAGACCGGTGGCTGATGGGCAATGCGGACTTAACCGTGCTGGTTGCATTAGCTATTTGCCTGACGCTGATCTGCACCGTATTCTGCGCCAAAGTTGTGGGCGCGATGCTGCCGCTGCTGGCGGAAAAAATCGGTCTGGACCCGGCGGTGCTGGCCGCGCCCTTTATCAGCACCATTGTTGACGTGCTGAGCCTGCTGATTTATTTCCGTTTTGCTACCGCGCTGCTTGGCCTGTAATGAACCGCCCCCCATTTGTTAGAAAGATGACAAATGGGGGGCGTATTTATGCCAAAGAGGTGTACCAGGATTAGTCTACGACGGTAACGTCACAAAACTGTGTGGCGGTCATGCCGTCCGACGCGGTTACAGTGCATGTGATGCGGGCCTGTCCTTCTACGCCCCGACCGTAGAAGCGCACGGCGGGGTTGCCGCTCTTGGAAGTGATTTCTTCCAGCCGGAGGATGTCTGGATTATCTACGCTCCAGCTGACAGTATAGTCTTTTCCGTAAAAATCACTGGTTGTGTAGATATACAGCTCTGTCGTGCTGAAGCTGTCGGAAGGCATATTGTAGCGGGCCAGGCAGGAGAGAGATACCTTTTTTGCCAGATACGTGGAGGTGCGCCGCTCCTCGTCAGACTCCTGCGCGGCGGGAGTCTGCGCTGCGGGCTGCTGCGCCGCGGGGGTCTGTGCAGTATCAGGCTGCTGTGTTGCAGGAGTCTGCGCGGCCGGGGTCTGTGTGGTTGGGGTTTGGGATGCAGCGCTGCCGGGAACTTTGTTGGTGCCGACAAACATCTGGACCCAGTAGTGACCGTAGCCGCTGCTGCTCTTGACGTAGGCCACGCCGATATGGGTGAAATCCTTATCCAGAATGTTTGCCCGGTGTCCGTCGGAGTTCATCCACTGTTCCATCACGCCCGCGGCGGTAGAGCTTCCGGCGGCGACATTCTCACCCCAGGTATACGCGCCTGTTTTGGCTCCAGTCTTGTCCAAAGCGGTAAAGCAGCTGCTGCCGTCGGGACGGGTGTGGGAGAACAGCGTGGGAAGTTCCGGGGCGCGGATTTGAGCGGCTTCTGTCAGACTGTCAAA
>CAMWQV010000355.1 GCA_947176425.1 uncultured Clostridia bacterium | reverse complement strand
CACGACCTCTCCGGTTTCATTTATCGTGGTGCCTGGTTTGGCATGGGGATTTTCTGTACATTCCGCTGTTTTGACAGTAGCGGTGCCGTTTTGACAGGCGGCGGCAGCAGCGTTGGCCTCAGTCCGGTCAGATATTCGCTCACTGACAGCCGTAATACCGCCGCAAGTCAGCTCTACCGTATAGAACGGTGTTGGCTGAAATGTGCTGATTTCCGTCTCCCGCTGGACGAGCAGGGCAAGCGTTGGGGAGACAACCCGCCCCACATTCAGCGTCGGGCCATACAGAAGCGAAAACAGACGGGTGGCGTTAATTCCTACCAGCCAATCCGCTTTTGCCCGACAAAGCGCTGCTTGATACAGACCGTCGTAGTCGCTGCCTGGACGAAGATTGTCAAATCCCTTCTGAACAGCGGCATCCTCCATGCTGGAAATCCAAAGCCGCTTAACCGGCTTGGTGCATCCCGCCAGATGGTAGACAGTACGGAAAATCAATTCCCCCTCACGCCCGGAATCGCAGGCATTGATAACCTCGGATACGTCCTCCCGGCACAGCAGGGTGCGCAGCGTTTGAAACTGTTTCTGCTTGTCTTTGCTGACCACATACCGCCAGTCCTCCGGCAGAATGGGCAAATCCTCACGCCGCCATTTTTCATATTTGGGGTCATAAACAGCGGGAACGGCTAATTCTGCCAGATGTCCGATACACCAGCTCACCAGCCAGTCGTTACCGCTGCAATAGCCATCCTCACGCTGGTCGGCATGGAGAACAGCAGAGATACTTTGTGCCACAGAGGGCTTTTCTGTTACCACTAAACGGTACAAAATTTATCACTTCCCTTCTAAAATGGAGAGGGGCCGGAAAAATCCGGTCCCTCTTGAAAATTTATGTTGCGTTATTGTATTGCACAGGGTACAATGAAGAAGAAATCAGAGCTGATCGTCCTCATCTTCTTCGTTAAGGTCCTTGTCTTCCTCATTGTCCTCATCTTCATCGCCATAATCATAGTCATCCAAGTCAGTATTGCCCTTTGTATCGGGCTTCTTTTTGAGGACTTTGAGATAATAGGCCGCGCCGCCGCCCACCAGAACAAACAACAGCAATACCGCTAATATGCTGCCGGTGTTATTAACGGTTTTCACCGGTTCCGGTTCGGGTTCCGGCTCTTTGACTGGTTCCGGCTCCGGTTCCTTTCCGGCGCACTCGCTCATATTGACGGCGCAGACCGGACAGGACATATGGACCGCCCCAACAATACATTTTTGGGTGCAGATGCAAACTGCGGGCGTAGCGGTGCCGGTGTTTTCTACCAGCGCGGCAAGATCGGATTCATCCACTTGGTTGAGGAAGTATACTTTGTACTGTTCCTCATCCTCGGTTACAGCCACATCGTAGTCAATAACGATGTAAAAAATATTGCCGTCCCGCCCCTGTACAGTGATAAACTGTTTGTGGGTATCGGAATCGTAAAGCAGATCGCGGGTATAGAAACCATCGCTGTCAGACTGCGGCTTCTTTTCTTTTGCCGTTTCAGGCTTGGCGGGTTTATCACTATCGGAAGTATCCGGCGTTTCAGGCGCGGGCGGTTCCGCAATCTGCGCCCAGGTCTCTATCACGCCGCCGGTATCCCCGTCCGCTCTCGCAAAAGCGGTCGAAGAAAACGCCAGCAGGCACAGCAGGGCAAGAAACAGCGTCCACAGCTTATGTGTCCGCATGATCTCCGTCCTCCTTCCTGACCGCCGCAGCGGGTGTGTTGGCCTGAATCAGTGCGGCAAGCTGGTCCGGGGGTCAGACCGACGCTACGGACAAGACCAATGATGTCCAGATTTTCCAGGTTCATGACTTCCTGGTCGATTTCCTCATTACGGACGGTGAGCTTGGCGATTTTATCGTCGTTTTTGGCCCGTTCCGCCCGTAATTTCTTGATTTTCGGGTTCATAAATACACAACTCCTTTCTTATGGCAGACGAGCGAAGCTAAAAAAGTGGTTCTGCCAATAATTACTGGTCAAATTTGCATAAGAAATAGGGTTTCCACAGTGGATCATTTGGTTATTGCCGACATAAATGCCCACATGGGTCACGCCGTCCGGGTTCGGTGCCTTATAAGTGTACTTGAAGAACACCAAGTCTCCAGGCTTGGCATTAGCTGGTGACACAGGAGTGCAAATGTTGTAAAGCCCCTGCGCACCAAGCCGTCCCACATTCCAGCCGCTGTGATTGATTACCCAGGATACAAACCCGGAACAGTCAAACGAGGTGGCTGGACTGCTGCCACCCCAAACATAGGGATACCCTAAATATTTCTCCGCTTCTTTCAGCATAGCGGCAAACGTTTCGTCTTCCAAAGCCTCCGGGGGTACGTCATAGTCCGTATAGTCCCCACGCCCGGAAACATTGGGGAATAAGTCCTTCGGGAACAGATCGGGCCGGTTGCCCTGGTTCGCCATATACCCGGAATAAAGTCTCAGGCCGTCTTCATCCAGCAGATAGGCAGTAAGACGGGATAAATCAAAGTTGTCCAGCTTGACCGTGCAGCTCGTCCATGTGTAGGGATTGCCGTCAGCGTCCTGCCGGGTTTCTGTCGAGACGGTTTCGGTCAGTGTGTACTGGCGGTCAAAGAACATATCCAGCGTGGCCTGCGCATCGGTCAGCGTCCAGCTGCCATGATGATAAGCTGTCAGCAGAGAAATCAGAACATAGGGGTCATGACTGATCGTGTCCAAATCGTAGGTATACTCATCATAATCGTGTGTACTCTCATAATGATCGAGATAGTTCTGTAAGTTTGTCTCCATCGCTGCGTATGCGGCCTCCACTGCCAGCATATCCGCGTCACTGGCCGGAAATGTTGTGCCGCCCAGTACCGACAATCCACCCTGTACCAGAACGGTACAGGAGGACATACAGTTGAGCAGCATTGTCAGGCATAGAAAAATCCCCAGGACAATACCAATACCGCTCTTGTGCCGCCAGATAAAACTTGTGGTATCCTGGGACTTTTTCGCTGCTTTTTGAGCAGCTACAGCGGTATTCTCCACAACAGCGGAGGCACTTTGACCGGACCTTACTGACGCGGCATACTGTTTCCGAATTGCCTGCTTCTGCCGCCAGCGGGACAGAGGATTGCTGGCAAGCTGGGGATTGTCCTGAATGTGCTTCTGATACAGCAGCTTTACGTTGGCTTTTTCAAGACGCTGTTCTGCTTTCTCTGCTTGCCGGTAGAGTTTCAGTTTGTGCGAATGACAGGCGCTTTCCATTATGCGACCGCCGGTTTCTGCGGTCATTTCCAGTTTATGTACGCTCTCAACGCCTACATTGTCCTGTTCCGTCTGCTGAATCTGCCGGTGGACAGTCCCGGAAACAACGGCACCTGGGGCCTCTCGAACAGTATGGGACAGCTTGGAGGGCGGCGCGGATTTGTCCACTTCCTCAAAGTACAAACGCTTTTTTGGTGTGGACGGCGCAGCTGTTGTTGTGGGACTGCTGCCGCCTTTTTTCTTCTTGGCGTATTGGCTGTGCTGGTCGATCATACGCCGTTTGAGTTTTTTCCTGTTCTTTGGCAGCTTTGCCCGTGCAGCCTCCGCCTTGTCAGCCGCTTTGTTTGCACGGCGGACATGGTGCTTTAACTTGGGATTCAGTTCTGCATCGGTAAACTGGAGACGGGGATTCTTCTTAGCCATAGTGGTTTCCTCTGTCAGAGCGTATAGGGAACGCCGATATAGTCCAGCACTTTGCCGCAGCCCAGTTTATTCACACAGAAATTGTGCTGTTTGGGATGTGTCAGCGACATACGCTGGAAACGGTTCGGCTCCTTCTCCTGATGCAGGGCGAACATCCAGAACATACAGCCGGTACGATGTGCGCCGGTCGTAACAAGTTT
>CAMWQV010000354.1 GCA_947176425.1 uncultured Clostridia bacterium | reverse complement strand
ATACTGTTGCTTATGTTCGCTGTCAGTAATGCTATGGTCTTATTTTCTGAAAATAAAGTGCCAACAGAAAAAGCAAATACAAAGGTCAAAAAAACCGCTAAACATATGCGGTAGAAATTATGGAGGTCTCACATGAAATCGAAAAAATTATGGATTCGTATTGGTGCAAGGAAATTATTCTTGACTCTCCCAAAGAGGGAGTTGTCGTCGCCACAGGTTCCGTTGGAATTGCGGCGTTTTGCTCCGTTATAAAAGGGACCAGCCGGTAAAACCGGCCAGCCCCTTTGGGAGAGTGCAATGGATTATGCACCAATGCGCTCACCATAACGCATAACCATAGCAGCAACCTGCGCGCGGGTCGCGGCTCCTTTTGGATTGAGCTGACCAGCAGACCCTTGCAGAATTCTATTTGCTACAGCCCAGCGCATAGCAGACAATGCGTAGCCGCTTATGCTGCCGCTGTCACGGAACTGGTTCAGCTCAGCCGTACCGTCAGGACTTCCCGCATTGCGCCACAGCATGGTTGCAAGCTGTTCACGGGTGATGTCACTCATAGCGCTGCTGCCATCCGTGACTCCCTGCTCCATCGCCCACAGCATCCCCTTTTCATACCAGGTAGGGCCGGGATTGATGTCTGTGCGGACATTGTTCATACGAGCCAAGATGGTCCAGATCATCGCCCGGCTAGTAGTGGTATTAGGGGAAAATTGGGTGTCAGACACACCGCTCATCAGGTAGTGTTTCCAGACGTAGTCCACGCTGTTGTAATACCAACTGTTCGCGCTGACATCCGTAAAGGGCATTGCAGCCGGATTCAGGACAATGCCGGAAATACCAGGAGTACCTAAACCGGTGAATGGTTCGTCCTCAACCGGGGTGTTGTCCGCAATCTTGGTAAAGCTAACTTCCACACTGACGCGGGAGTCCGGCATAATAAAGGTATAGATGTTGCCGCCCTTGTCTGTGACGGAAATATTTCTCCCATTGCGGCCTGTGACGGTGACACTGGCAATGGTATAGCCATCATCAGGCGTGGCGGTAATCGTTACCCTTGCGCCGGGTTGCGCAGATCTGGGAGTGACAGTCACTGTGCCGTTGGGGGTGGCGGGAATGGTAATTGGGTAGCGGGTGGTATCGGAGGTATCATTAGAGACGTAATCTCTATCCGGCTGTTTACTGCCGTGAATGGAGTTCACCTCGGTTACGGTCACAGAACACACAGCATCTCCCGTGATAAACACTTCCAAACCGGTACCCATCAGATACTTGACGCCGGAAATCGCGATGCTGTCATCGATATACGCCTCAATAGAGCACTTGTCCACATAGATGGTGCCCTTTACCGTGCTGCCCTTCGCATAGCTGCCCGATTTGTCATCCAGCCCCAGTGCAGTGCCGTTTAGATACAGTCTGGAACTGGTGTTTCCTGACTTCTTGAGGATAAATCCAACCTCTGCCGACGGGTCGCCGCTGAACGCAAAATCGACTTTAATGAGGTCGGAAGCCACAGCCTTCAATTTGTTGTTTGCTTCGGCGGCGGTCAGGTTCTCAAAGGAGACAATCCGTTTCCCCTCAATGGGCGTTGTGTCAACGTGGGTGATACCCAGCGTACCGTCTTCCTTCAGGAAGAGTTCTCTCGGCAATCCGGCAAAGTGGGCCCAGCCTGCGTCTCTGTGTAATTCCACAGACCTGCCATCCTGCATGATGGAGCAAATATAGACCTTGCCGTCGCCGTTCAGGTAGAGGGTGGGGCCTGTGAAGATTTCATGTCCATAGTCCATCAATTTTGCTTCCGAGAAATCCGGGGTGAAGCGGCAGGTCTCGGGATCGAATGTCCCAATGAAGTACCTGACGTCCATGCTGCCATGCTGCGGGGAGAAGACAAACAGATATTTTTCGCTTGGTGTGCCGTCCGCGTAGCTGAGCGGAACCAGGTTCGGCATCTCCCACACCTTACCGTACTCCGCAAGGTATGTATGGGTATCGTCCTCGAAGAAATCACCCAGAAGGCTTCCCATATATGTCCAGCCCATGCCGTTGAGGACATTGCCCTGGCAGTCTTCCTTCCATTGTTCGGCTGTTTTTGCAGTGGCCTTGAAGATGTGCGCGATACCCTGTTGTACCTCAAATTCCTTGTCAGCCTGTGCGCCGCCGACAACCATGTACCGTTCATTGCCGATGCCAAACGCCTGGGCGTCACGGAACTCGCCGATCTTCCCCATGCCGTTCTCTTGTGCCCTGGCGTAGCCGATGACTTCCCACTCGGTGAGATTGGGATCACTGTAGTCCTTAGCCATAACTAGACCAACATGCTGGTTTGAGCCATTGGTCGATCTCCCGTCATCGCCCGCAGTGATCAGCAGGAGGGGCTTGCCTTCGGAGTCGAAGATCATGTTGCCGGTCCATACGGCATCCGGTGTGACCGAGTTTTCGGTGGGGATCACGGCCTCTTTGACATATTCCCAGCTCACCATGTCATCGCTGACCCAGTGGCCCCAGGAAATGGTCTGCCAGTAGGGACCCGCCGGGGCGAACTGATAGAACAGATGCCATCTGCCGTTATACTGAAACAGTGCGTGGGGCTCGTTCATCCAGTTTCCAGAGGGCGCCGGATGGTACTGGGGCCTGTAGTAGTCACCTGCCAGGGCGCTCTCGGGCGTCATGGCGTCCTCATAGCTGATCTCCGGCAGCGTGTAGCCGCTGGCGGCGACTTCCGCCGCGGTTTTGGCAGTCATGGAGATGGTCAGCTCGTCCATCAGGCCGGGGAACATGGTTTTATCGGATACCTCATAGGTAACCGCCTCGCTGCCTCTGCCTACCAGGACGCTGCTTCCGGTGCTGGCGATTTGGGAACCCGCCTCAATGTCCTTTTCTCCCGCCGGTTTTCCGTTTAGGTAGAGATTCATTTTGCCTGCGTCTCCGTCGAACACCGCCGTGACGCGGCTCCATTCATAGGTGGGAAGAACGCTGTCCGCGTTTCCAACCAGGTTAAACCAGTTGTTCCCTGTGCCAACACGGAAGGTCAGATACCCGTGCTTGGTCACACCCAGCAGGAAGCCCGCCTTGCTGCCAGTGTTATAACTGCCAGTGATGACTTCGGGAATGTGGTTTTCCCGTGCGTCCTGAGGCGCGCTCCAGCAGAACACTCTCGGGCAGACATAGACATCAATGGTCAGCTTGCTGCCCTCCACGACCTCGCTGTAGGAGAGGCTGTTGGAGTACCCGTCGAAGTTCAGCGCCTTTCCTTTGACGCCCTGGGGCCGGTAAGGCTCCACAGGCTCGTCCTGGTACGCTGGATTTGTGAAGACGCTGGTCAGCGTGGCGTTTTGCTTCCAGCCCCACGCATTGGCGACGTTGAAGCCGGTGTCCCCATCAAAGGAGAGATACACCACGTCGTCTCCCTCTGAGGGGTGGATGATGTGCAGCTGCGTCCAAGGAATATTCACGTCGCCATACTGGCGCTCGCCGTCGATCTCAACAGGGGCTGTGACCGTATCGCAGCCGTTCGCCACATTCGGTACGTCCTCATAATAGCATTTCACGGCGTCAAAGAATGCAACGCGCCAGCCGCCTTCCATGGTCTTGTCCCAAAGTTCTACGTACATCTGCTGACCCAGGTAGTCGCTCAGGTCAATGAAATAGGTTCCCATATCCGCCCAGGAGCCGCCTTTCCCGATGTACGGGAAATTGGAATCATTGAACCGTGTCTGGTCAAAGGAACAGATAAGCGTCCCGTTTTCCTGATAGACCTTCACCTGTGCCGCGTTTCCGCCCATGCGGAGAGAGAGCCAGCCGCTGCCGCCGAGGGTAAACAGAGAGGACCGGATACCCCATGAGACAGCCTCATCGCCGGTTACCTGCCAGCCGTTCAGATGATAGTTACCCTC
>CAMWQV010000353.1 GCA_947176425.1 uncultured Clostridia bacterium | reverse complement strand
GCTATATGCGTATCCCCTTCGCGGACATCCTCCTCCTCTCCGGTGGTGAGGCTGCAATCCACTCCGGCATCCAGCAAGGTTTCCTGTGCCTCTAACGCTAACAGACGCAGCGGGGCAAGATAAATACCGGTCTCCGCCCGCATCAGCCGCTGGAACCCGGCGTAAGTCTTGCCGGTATTCGTGCCGCCCAGGTGCAGAATAAAATGCCGGTGCATGGCGCGGGCTTCCGGGTATTCATCTTTGGGATTCAGGGCAATCAGCAGCGACAGACTGGTACGAATCGCCTGGGGCACGTACCAGACCGACCAGACTGTTCTGAGAGGGTCTTTCAGGAGCTGCAAGACCGGGAATTTGGGCATTTTCAGCAGGCTTTCGATATCCGCCTCCGGCTGTGCGGCGGTAAACTCAGTAATAACCTGTTCTGCGGTACGGAACAGGACTCCGGCATAACGGGAACGAAGCTCATTTTTTATGGGATGGTCAAAATGCCCGCCCAGCCATTTCCCCGCACGAATAAAATTTTTCAAAATTTCCGGCAGGCGTTCGCTGCTGCATCGCTGCTCCAGTGCAAGAAATTCATTCAGCCAGGACGCGGCCTGTGCGGTGCGCAGTTCCTGCGACGGGTCCAGCCTTACCAGTTGCGTCAGAATCGCTTTGTGATAATAGGCGGCAAGCTGCCAGAACGGATTACTAGTCCGGTCCGCCGCGCTCCAGGACTGCGTGACGAGCGTCCGGAACCGCTTGATATCCGGCGCGGTTGTGTCGGTCCGGACACGCCGCTTTTGTTGGGACGGCTGCATGGTACTCGCCCCCTTTCGTCAGACTGCTGTATAGTATAGCCCAGACGAAAGATTTCTTCAACTTGTTTTTGTCTGAAATTTGCGGACAGGCCAGCGCAGTTCAGCCAACGCGCCGGACTCCGTGTTCATCAGCCGCAGTTCACCGCCGTGGTCCCGCATGACCTGACGGGCGCGGTACAATCCCCAGCCCATATGCCCCGGGCGGCTGGACAGACTGGGTTCACGTCCCGCACGAACAAGAGCTTCGGGACTGAACCCCGGTCCGGTGTCCGTCACGGTCACAGAGAATATATTTTCTTCGATCCGTGCGGACAGGACCACTTTTCCGTCCGTTCCCGCATAACGGGCGGCGTTGTCCAATAAATTCAGGACGGTTCTGCTGACCGCCTCACGCTGTATATAAAGCGTCAGTTCCGGCGGTTCCTGCGCAGAAAAACGGACTGCTTTCGGACCGCACAGTCCGGTCCCGGCTTCCTGCCAGATTCCATATAATTCTGTCAAAGATACACAAGTGAACGTCTCCTTTTCCCCCGCTGAGAACGCCCGCAGCCGTCCCGCGTATTCCTCCAAACGCTCCGCGCCCCGCAAAATTGCGTCTACGCTTTCCCGCTGGGTATCGGAAAGCGGTTCTTCTGCCAGCAGCTCGCCGTTTCCGCTGATGATTGTCAGAGGCGTTTTCAGGTCATGGGCCAGTGACGCCAGGTCTCTTTGCCGCTGCTGTTCCATCGCCCATTGACGTTCTAACGATTCTGACAGATTTTGCCGCAGAAAATCCATTGCCTCCAAAGCTTCCCCTAATTCCCGAACGTTCGCTTTCTCAGAAAAGGGTTTGTCCAAACGCTGCTCCGCAATGGCACGGGTCGCCCTGGCGATTGTCTGGGCGTCCTGCCGGAAAAGCCGCGTATAATGACGGGTGCATAATGCCGCCAGCAGTACCCACAGTATAACCAGCAGCAAAGACCAGATCAGCTGGAAATCCGGTAAAATTTTCTGTAAATTGGGGTCTGCGTAGGGGACGGAGTAATCATATTGAAGAACACACAGTCTTTCATCCCGCAAAGGGACGGTCATATGATATTGGGTATAAGGAAAATGCCTTGCCGCGGGACTGCCATACAGCAGGGACTGCCGGGCGTACTCTAATTGGAGACTGTCCATATTGCCTGCGCTGACTGTCTCTCCAGCTGTGTCAAATACAGCCCAGCGGTAATAATGCGGGATATGTTCAAAATCTTCCATGAAAGAGTCCGCGGTTTCCTGTATATGGCTGGCGGCGTAAGCGGCGGGCAGTATAATTCCCATATGAAACAGCGTACCCAGCGCCGCCCACCATATCAGCGCCGCCGTTACGATACTGATTCCCACGGTCAGCAGATACCGCCAGAATAAAACGGTTAATCCGGCTGGACGCTTTACGGATTTTTCCATTTATAGCCCACCCCCCACACGGTTTCAATCGGTTCCTGACCGGCGGCCCGCAGTTTGGCACGGATATTTTTAATGTGTTCCGTAATCGCGGAATCGTCCCCGGCGCCGTCAAACCCAAACACCGCCTCATAGAGCTGTTCTTTTGTAAACACCTGCCCAGGCCGAATCGCAAGCTGACGGCAGATTTCAAACTCGCTTTTTGTCAAACGCAGCATCTGCCCCCGGCAGCTGACCGTCCGGCCCAGCAGGTCAAACTCCAATTCTCCGCGCCGGAGGCTGCTGCGCGGGGTACGCGTCTGCCTGCGTAAATGGGCGTTTACCCGCGCCCGCAGTTCCGCCAGCCGAAAAGGCTTAATCAGATAGTCGTCCCCGCCCAAGCCTAAGCCGGTTACAATATCCGCCTCTTCAGTCCGGGCGGTCAGGAACAAAATGGGACAGTCTGCCGTTTCCCGAATCCGGCGGCAGGTCTCGAACCCGTCTTCCCCCGGCATCATCACATCCAACAGAATGCAGTCCGCCCAGCGGCAGTGTTTTCCCGTTATTTCTTGGCCAGACGCCAGAACCGTTACCTGATGGCCGTCCCGTTCCAGCGCGTTTTTCAGCAGGGTACGGAGATCCGCGTCATCGTCCGCGGCTATGATATGGGCCATAAATTTTTCACCGCTTTCTCTCAAGTATGAAGCAATACCGCCCAGGACAGCAGATAAAATATATAGATATGGGCGGGGTAAAAGATGTAGAAAAACGCTTTGTGTCCGTTTCCTCTCTGTCCGTTATAGCACAGCATGAAAATTCCCGCAAATGCCCCGTACCACTCATAATACGCCGTAAACATCTGTGTCCAGTGGAACCCCGGCATTTGTGAGACAAGATACCCCACATACACGAGAAAATAAAGCAGCTGGAACCCGGCAAAAACCGCCGCCTGCACCCGTCTGTTTTTGCGGAACAGATAGAGCAGCAGTCCGGTCACGATCACGGGGAAACTGGCGTCGCCGCTGAGATTCCAGGTAGGAAACAGGACCAATCCCCACAACAGCGGCAGCTGAAGCGCAGGAATACGCCGCATAAGAAGGCTCAGCAGCACAGGCCACGCCAGCGGCAGCAGGACAGCCGTCAGACCTTTCAGCCAGTGTTTTTCTTTCAGCCAGTCGAACCCCTGCCAGACCATGATTAAGATAGCAAACGTGGTCATCATGCCGTTCATTGGATAAAAGCCGTCCGGACGGACAAACAGTCTGAAGACGTTCATAAGCAGCAGCAAAACGGTCATGGGAAGTGAGAGCAGGTAGACTTTCAGAAAGTATTTTTTGCGGTTCCGGGTATGGGTGAAGCCCTCCACGGCGCAGAACAGAAAAAGCGGCGCTGACAGACGCCCCAGCATACTGAACCATTCCGGGACCCATCCCGTAAAGCTGAAAAAATAGTGGATGTGGTCCAGCGCCATGAGGACCAGCGCAATCCGTTTCAGGCCGGAACCGCTGACGCCGCGGCGTTCTTGAATCGTTTCCATTGTCGAAACTCCTTTCCTTGATGTACTGCCAAGCTTACAGGGCAAATATCAGGAAAGTATAAGGAACCGAAAAAAATTTCTACCTGAGCGGTTGAAAATTAAGGAACCTCTGATTTAATCAGCCGCTATACAAAGGAGGAAAGAAATGGTAAA
>CAMWQV010000352.1 GCA_947176425.1 uncultured Clostridia bacterium | reverse complement strand
TTGCACACGACAGGAACAGTGCAAGAAACTTTTTCATAATACAATCCTCCTTCATTCAGTCACAAAAAATGGGGCCGCAAGCTTCCTGCTTGCTGTATAAATTGTACAAGATATCCATGCGTTTGTCAATAGGGCAGAAAAATTTTTTCGATTTCGACAAGCTCTTTTCGTTATTACAAAAAAATTTCGATTGAATGGAATATTTCTTTCCTGTCCGTCGGAATTTATCGAATAATATCTCTGACATTTTTTGCCTGGCCGTGGACTTTTGTAACAAATAGGACATAAGTAAGCGGTAAGATAGGAAAAATGATTCAAAGGGGGGTATCCCATGAAGGACAATATCACGGTTTCGGACTTGGACATACGCCGGGAGCATGACGGCTATAACGGCCTGCTGGACGATATCCGCACAAAATTTGCCCAAAGCGCGGGGGACGGAACCGAACCGCTGTTTATTACGGACGCTGCCGGATTATATGATATTCTTTTGGCACATCTGCCGGAGGAAGTCCGTCAGTATTATACATGCAGCACCTGCCGCCGTTTTGTCCAGCGTTTTGGGCGTCTGGTCCGGATTGACAGCAAGACAGGCGCACAGGAACCGGTCATGTGGGGCAAAAACGCGCCGCCCCTGTTTGCGGACGCGGTGCGGGCAGTTCGGGAACGGGTGCAGGCGGCAAAAGTGATTGGTGTGTTTGTAACATCCCAAAAATGTCTGGGTACCCCGGTGACCGGCGTTTGGGTCCATATGGCCGTGGATGTGCCGGAAAAAATGATCCTGCGGGACCGGCTGCACAGTTCGTTCCAAAAAGCGTCCGCGAAGGCTGAGGACCACCGTCTGCTGTGCGAGGCAGTGGAGACGTACAAAATAGAGACCGTGGAAACAGCCGTGAACCTGCTGCGCACAGACACGCTGTACCGCGGGGAACGGGTGCTGGGTGTGGCGGAGTGGTTTTTGGAGGTCCTGCGCCGCGTGAAAGACGGCAAAAACGTATACAATATCCTTTGGCAGCGTTCGGCGGCGGCGCCAGCCGGATTCTGTCATATCTCCGCCAGCATGATCGGCACGCTGCTGGATGACATTGAGGCCGGTTTGAACATTGAGACCGTGGGCCGCCGGTTCGCGGACAAAATGCACCCCCTGCAATACCAGCGTCCCCAGGCCGCGCCCGCTGCCGGAAACGTGGAGCAGGCGGAGAAGATTGCAGAAAAGCTGGGAATTGCCAATTCGCTCAAGCGCAGATTCGCCCGTCTGGACGAGCTTGAGACTTTGTGGACTCCCGAAAAGTCCGGTAAAAGCGGCGGCATTTTTGCGGGAATCGAGACGAAAGAACACGGAAAACGTTCTGCCGTGCAGGAACCGGCTATAACGATGACCTGGGAGAAATTCCGGCGTACCGTACTCCCCGCGGCGAAAAAAATACAGTTCCGCGTATCAGGGAAAAAAGAAAATTTCAGCGCGATTGTTACGGCAGAGGACCCGTCCGCGCCGCCGATTATCCGCTGGGATACGGAGGAACACCGCTGTCCGTTCAACTGGTATGTGTATCACAACGGTTCCTATCCAAACGACTGGGGACTGCGCACGGGATACATCAATGTTACGGCGGTTGTGTTGCAGCCGAATCTATGGCGGCCCGGTTATCAGTACGCGGGAAAAAGCGTATTTTTTCTTTTGGAGGGCGCGAAGGACCTGCGCTGGAAGGGTTCCGGGAACGCGCTGTTTCCGGAAGTCCTGCGGTCGGAACTGTATGAGGTGCGGGCCACCATTGAGGCATATTCCAGAAAAGAAGAGCTGGGCGGATTTCAGGAGGCGTCGGCCTGCGGGATTCGTCTTCAGGGAAATTCTCAGTGGCGGGATATTATGTTCCGGGTGACGACCGATGTGGGAACCGCCCTGTATGAGCTGGACCGCTGGGACTGACCTATATGCTGAAAAAGGAGACTAAATCTATGAAAAAACACATCTTATGTCTCGGAGATTCCAACACGCACGGCTACTGTGCCGACCCGCGGGACTGCGCGGACGGCGGGAACCGTTTCAACGAGGACGAACGCTGGACATGCCTGCTGCAAAAGGCGCTGGGTGACGGCGTGCTGGTCACGGAAGAAGGCTTGTCCGGACGCACGACGGTGTTTCCAGACCCGCTTCACGAGAGTATGGACGCCCTGTGCTGTACCTACGCGCTGCTGAAAAGCCATGAGGTCATTGATCTGCTCATTATCATGCTCGGCACCAACGATACCAAAGAACGTCTTGGCGCAAACGCCGCCTGTATCGGAATCGGCATGGAGCGCCTGATCCGCAAGGCGCAGAGCGTGGACTGCTGGGGAGATCATGCGCCGAATATTTTGGTTATCTGTCCGCCGCCAATCAGCCCCAAGATTATGGAAACAGAGTGCGGCGAACCGATGGGAAAGGGCTGTGCGGAGAAAAGTGAAGCCTTGGCGAAATACTATGAGAAGACCGCAAAGCTCACAGGCTCGCATTTCATGGACGCCAGAGGGTGCGAATTTAATCAGGTTGACTATATGCACCTGACCCGAAATGGACACGCACAGTTGGCGGAACGTCTGGCGGTTTTGGTGCCGGAATTGCTGAAAAAATGAACAAAATGCCCTCTGTACGCTCTTTTACGTATAGAGGGCATTTTATCGATACTTGACACGGAACCACTGTCAGCCTATAATGCTGAAGTCGAAAAAACTACAGGAAGAAGGAAAACGATACTATGGTAGGACTTGGCACTGTCATCAATACAGCCGCTATTGTCGCTGGCGGACTGTGCGGACAGCTTTTCGGCGGGTTTCTCCAGGAACGCCACCAGGACACGCTCTGCAAGACCTGCGGCATCAGCGTTTTATTCATCGCCGTCAGCGGTGCGCTGGAGGGAATGCTCACAGTGGACGGCACATCTGTCGTCAGCGGACAGTCTATGCTGGTCACAATCTGCCTTGCACTGGGCGCGCTGATTGGGGAACTGCTCAATATAGAAGGCTGGTTTGAGCGTCTGGGGGAATGGCTGAAGATCAAGACCGGCAACGCAAAGGACAAACGCTTTGTAGACGGCTTTGTCAACGCTTCCTTAACCGTCTGTATCGGCGCGATGGCAATTGTCGGCGCAATTGAGGACGGCATTTTGGGCGATTATTCTATCTTAGCCACGAAAGCGGTCTTGGACCTGATTATCATTGTCGTTATGACCTGTTCCATGGGAAAAGGCTGCATGTTCTCCGCCATTCCTGTGGCTGTTTTTCAGGGAAGCATCACAGCACTGGCCCAGTTTATCAAACCCGTTATGACGGACGCCGCCCTGTCGAATCTGTCGCTGATTGGATCTATATTGATATTCTGTGTGGGGGTTAATCTGGTTTGGGGCAAAAAAATACGTGTTGGGAACCTGCTCCCCGCGGTCGTGATTGCAGTAATTGCAGCGTTTCTGCCAATCGGCTAATCAGTATTCTCCGGTGTGTTTTTCAGCTCCGGAGAATATTTTTGAAAAACTTTCTCGAAAAACAGGGACGCCAGCAGCATGGAAAAAGCCGGCATAAACAAAACAGGCCACCAGCGTGTGATACAGAATACAGCAGTTTCCGCGGTCAGCAGTACCACAATAACGGTTGCCGGCAGATGTCCCACAGAAAGCTGCAAAGCGGTCAAAAACAGACCTTTTATATTGAAATCAAATCTACCCAAAAGCGGAAACAGCCAGCATACTGCTCCTGCCGGGATAATCAGCACGCCATAATAAGCGACATAAACGAGATATCCGAAATCTGACGTTCCATTCCGCCGCATAATCAGGTAACCGCAGACCAGTACAAATCCCGCCGCAAGTACGATCTAAGCGGCGCAGGCTCCGCCCTTAAAAGTCTGCCGGAAGGATCGGATAAAA
>CAMWQV010000351.1 GCA_947176425.1 uncultured Clostridia bacterium | reverse complement strand
GTTCTGCATAGTATAAATTAACCGAACAAAAAAGGTTATATGAAATTATTTTATGAATTTAAAGGAGTAAAAAATTATGGCTAACAACGAGAACCGCAATGTATTTCTGGCAATGAACGTCGGCACCACCAAGAACAAGAAGGGCGAGGAGATCCCGTACGCTTTCCATTGCGAGTGCTTCGTCACTTACGTCGGCGAGTTCCGCACCGCATCTGAAGGCAAGCCCGCAATGATGAGTCTCTCCGTCGCCGTGGGCCGTAATCCTTGGCTCATGCTTGGCAAGACTGTGGCAGATGAACAGGCTGGCAATCCGAACATCGGCGAAGATCGTCGGTTCGTCAACCTCAACATCTACGGCGATGATGCTGTGCGGCTGAAGGACATTCAGAAGGGCGCAAAGCTTGTTTTTAGCGGGCGTCCTGAGAAGAACACCTACAAGAAAAAGGACAGCGGCGAGGATGTTGTGAGCCTGCGGGTAATCGTGGACTCCATCTATCAGCTGGCATCCCGCAGCAGTGAACCCGATGAGCTGAGTTCTGAGGTTACCAGTCGGCTGAACTGCTACGAAAGCGGAGGCCGCAAGGTCGAACAGATGCTGGGGATGATCTCCGGTACCGTGAAGTCCGTTGAATCCCTCCGGACCACGAAGAACGGACGCCAGGTCATTTCTGCCAAGATGGAAATGTTGGTTCCCGCACTGGAAGCTGAGGCGCGGATCAACCGTACCTACAGTAAGGACGAGAGCTATGGCGATTACAAGATCCTGTCCATTTCTGTATGGGGTCAGAGAGCGGCGCACATGGACCGCATTCTGGTTCCCGGTACGAAACTGGTTGTGACCGGCAGCGCCAGCACCAACGAGGGCAATGATAATCGCAAGTATGTGAATGTCTCTGTCCGTGAGCTGAGCGTACTCAAGTGGGCGAATGCTGCTCCGGCAGCTGAGAATAACGCTCCTGCTTCCGAACCGGCTCCCTCCGGAGATTATCAGGTCCTTGAGGATCTGGCGGAGTCCGCCGGTGTTGACCTCCCGTTCTGATTATTTCTTACATCCTAATCTGCTGGGGCCGTCTCGTTTTTGAGGCGGCCCTGTTTGCGTATCAAGGACTGATTGAAACAAAAATATAGGAAAGGATTGATCTTCAATGGCAATCGTAAAAAAAGAGACGGCGAATCCGTATCTGAAACAATACTTTATAGCCTGCAATCTTCATGACGGCGACACATGGACAGCGCCTGCATATATGCGTTGGATCGATGCAATGCACGATGAGTTCCGGCGCATATACTGTCTGATTCCGGATATTCCTTATACACAGGATGAGCAGGATCTGTTCATTGAATGGCTGGCTGAAAGAACTGCCCAAAAGAAAAATTACTGACAAAAACCCTCCTTCTGCGAATAAGTGCAGGGGGAGGGTTTTGGTTTTATACAGGTTCTTTACCGGCGGTTTTCCCATAACTGCAATTCAAAACGATAAGCACTGGCATACATTCCAAGCGGCAGCACCGCACCATACAGACCGCAGGAAATGAAATTGTGGACTTCAATTACGACGGTCTGAAATCCGGATTCTTTCGGGGTTACGGCGACATCCAGAGTATACGCCGGATACTTTTGCCCGATAGCATCAATCATGGACATGACTGTTTTTTTGTCAGGAACAAGCCAGGGATCACCGGAGTAACAGCGAATGTCCATCAGACGCTGCCGGAAAACAAATGCCCGCCACTCGGATTTGATTTGGATTTCCTCAGAAAACATGATCGGATCAGAGGTTGTGGGTAGGGGAGTGAATCTGTCATATATGCCGGTGAAGTCCGTTTTCACACGTCCGGTCGATTTCATGAATAGCCTGTCTGTTTTCATGTGAGAAAATATCAGCGGCGCCTTTTGGATGGAATCAGTAAAAACAATCTTTCTGCCAAGCCATTCCGGATGCGATAATATTTCATCAGGAATTCCAATGGGGAGAATGTGAGGGATTCCGTGGGCAAGGGAAAGAACTCTTTCAATAAATTCAATGCTGCCGATAGGGATACAGGCGGACAAAAATTCGGATGAGAAAGACTGCAGTACCGCAAGAGTTGCTTGCCAGCATTCTTTTTGGTCATTGGGGCGCATCCAGTTATACTCATTAATGCGGGCAAGCACACTGGCAGCATCTTCAGAGGGAAGACGGATCTGGGGCTGGATATTCTGTGATGGTTCAAACTGTATTAGAAAAATTTGAGACATGATGTCAGCTCCTTTTACTTTTTTATAAACAGATACTGTTTTATATGCTGGGCAAAGCAAAAATATCGAAAAATTTGTAAATAAGCTCAATAATTTTTATGTTTTCAGCATATTATGATTCAACCCATTCCAACAGGTTAATCTAAGGAGGAATATCAAATATGGAGTATACATTTACCAAGGGAATTATCACAAAAGTTCCAATAGGGTATCTTATCGAGGACTATCAGGGACTTCTCAAAGCTGTGCGCGGCCTTCGGGATGGAACAATGCTGGTAGAAGATGTTATCGAAGAAATCGAATGCGTCATGGAATGTCTGGCGGACAGCATTGACAAATTCACGCCGAAAACAGATAAGCTTTCTCCCAGTGTTTCTACTGCGATTTCTATGGATATCGAAGACGGACTCATTACACAGCCGGACGGAAGTGATCTGCTTTGCGCAGCTGGAAAACCCGTTTCACAGGCTATGGCAGGCGGCGTATGCCAATGTTCTGAAGAGTGCCAGAGGATATTCGGATGCTGTCCGGAGGATGGCATTACCCGTATGTCCAACAGCTTTTTGTATGTACGTAATCCCAGCACGGCAGAGGATCTGCTTGAATCATAAGCCCCAAAAAATCCATTGTAGAAAGAGAGCGTCTTGCTTCGGCAGGACGTTCTCACTATTTTTATTTGAAATTATTTGATATTATAAGATAATATAGCATAATATATATTGTGCGGTAAGAGCAGCCTATTCAGCTGCTGAGTAATATTGATAATGAAAGGAAAAGCTTATGACTATTTTTGATTACATGAAAAAATCGCGGGAAAAAAATAACATGACACAAGAAGATGCCGCCAGGAAATTAGATGTTTCTGTTTCGATCATACGAGGCTGGGAAAAAGATAGCGTTCCGGATGACCAGTTCTGGAAAAATATCATCAACATCTATGCACTTGACAGAATAGAATTTCTGGAAAAGATTGTGAATCATCAACCCGTAGATGAATTCAAATCAAATCTTCCGGCGTTTCTCTTTTCTCCGGAGCAAATTGAAACATACAGTAAAATGGTTTTGAGTGAAGAGGAGCAGGAGCTGTTAGGATTAGAAGCAATATACCTTTCAAATCCATTTCAAAAAAATTGCGAACTGGACTATCTGCCTTATAAATATGTAAAAGCAACCGGTTCGTTTCAAATTTTAGCGGTTCATAGATCACTCTGCGAAAAATTGGGCAATAACAGAGGCTTCGTTATCCACTATCTTATGGATCATCCCGACTTCCTGTTCAACATCCATTTGCTTTCAGACCAGGATATAAAACAATTCTGTATTTTCACTGGACAGTATGATGAGATTACAAAAATTGCTGGACTTTTACGGAAAATTGAAAAAAATGGAGATCGAGTTTGCGTAGGGCAAATCGAAAAGAACGACAAATGGAATTCATGTCCTGCGTCTAACGAATTTTTGAAAGACTCTTATTATGGTTATGGATACAACAATGAGCCAAAATCCATATATCCGCAATATATAGAAATTATTTTCGAGGAATCTGTTGACAGGGAATACCTGGCAGCAAAAGAAGAATACGTCAAACAGCTCGCTTTCTATAATGACCTAAAAGTCGGATTATACGCACTCAAAACGCGAAGTAGTTTGAGAAACGAGAG
>CAMWQV010000350.1 GCA_947176425.1 uncultured Clostridia bacterium | reverse complement strand
AGACATTTCGATTATTCCAGTTTTGAATAAGCCGCGTTGTCCACAGCCTCCAGCCATTCATTGCTGCCGTTTTCCCCCGGCACTTCGATTGCCAGATGGGAGAACCAGCTGTCCGCCGCCGCGCCGTGCCAGTGCTTGACGCCGGCAGGGATATTGACCACATCGCCGGGATGAAGTGCCTGCGGGTCTTTGCCCCATTCCTGATACCAGCCCTGGCCGGCAACGCAGACCAGAATTTGTCCGCCGCCCTTATCCGCGTGATGGATATGCCAGTTGTTGCGGCATCCCGGCTCAAAGGTCACATTAAAAATGCCCACTTGCTGGGTAGAGAGGGGCGCAAGATAGCTCTGGCCTATGAAATACTGTGCAAACCCGGTGTTCGGCTCCCCGATGGGGAAAATCATAGCGTTGGCGTGGGCGGATTTTGCGTCTGTCTCGTCCTCCGTCCAGATATCCTTTGCCATACGGAACGCCGCCCATGCTTTGGGCCAGCCCGCATAAAATGCCGCATGAGTCAAAATTTCCGCGATTTCCGATTTGGTGATGCCGTTTTGTTTTGCCGACGCCAGATGGTACTGAAAAGAAGAATCCGTCAATCCCTGTGCCAGCAGCGCTGTGACTGTGACTAAAGAACGATCCCGCAGAGACAGTTTTTCCTCTCTGCTCCACACTTCGCCAAATAGTACGTCATCATTCAGCTGAGCAAATTTCGGGGCGAACTCCCCCAGGGCATCCCGGCCCGCCGTCTGTTTAATTGCCATAGATAGTACTCCTTATTTCATAATAAAATATTTATACCGGTATTCTTATTGTACCAGCATCTGCCGAAAATGTAAAATACTTTTTTAATCACTTACTGGGAGTAACTGTTAGTTATGAACACGAAAACAAAAAAATCTGCGTCTCATACATCAAAGAAAAAATAAACTTCACTTTTATAAAAATAAAATTAAGTGTTGACTTTCATAAAATTAAAGAGTATAATAAATCCAGCAGGAAGGAGGTTGTATATGGCAATAGAATTGCTCCCCAATTGGATGGCAGGTCTGGAGGAAGAAGATGTAGCGTTTATCAAGAAATTTATCCTTGCCTCTGGGTCACTAAAGGAAGTGGCCGCTCAATATGGAGTAACCTATCCCACTGTGCGCTTACGTTTGGACCGGCTCATTCAAAAAATACGCTTGGCAGAAGATGTGGCCGCTGACCCTTATATTGCTATGGTAAAACGTTTGGCAGTAAATGAAAAAATCGACTTGGATACCGCTAAATTACTAATTTCGGAGTACAAAAAAAACCGAAGCCATCCGGCTCCCTGAAAGAAAGGAACGGTTGTTTATGTCCAGAGTGTTACTTGTATTGCTTATAGTGTTGCTCTTCATTACTCTACTGGTGCTTTTGCAGGTTTGGCTATGTAAAAAGAGTACAAAACTGGGATTGATTTTGCCAGCCATCTCCTTGATTTTGTCTTTGCCAATGACAATTTTTATTGCGTTCAATATGGTCGGTGCAGGCCCCAAAAGTATACTTGTTATTGCTGCAACTTTCTTGGCAGCTAATATCCTTACGATAATTTTCGGAGTCATCTGGCTGCATTATAAGGGCCGCCGAAACACATTAAACGACTTAAAGCGTATGCAAATTGAGGACTTAGAGTAAAACCCTTTTGACAGTGTGTTTTTCCAATGAAAGTCAATCATATGCCTGTTTTATATGATAAATACGTTGGGCAAAACGGCCAAATCCCCTTAAAAAGCGGGATTTGGCCGTTTTGCTAAAAATTCAGGTAATCAGCAGTCTGGCATAGAACGCGGAACGGTTCTGCGCGGCTACGATCTCCGTCGTCCGGAAAAACTCCGGCAAAGTTTCCGGCTGTTCCCGTGCATTTTTCTGTGCAGCCGTTCCGCCGCCGGTGATACAAAGAAACGTGATCTTGCAGGGTAAAACGGCAGACATCCGCTTTGCCGCCTCATAGCAATTTCGATAATACCGCCCCAGCGCCGCGCCGTAAAGCCCGGCGGTATCTCCCTGAACAAAGCAGCCCTGAACAGAAAGCGCCGGCAGTTTTCGCATCTCCCGTGAGAGTTCCGGAAGGGCGTCTATTGGGATTCCCGGACCCTCCCAGCCGTCTAAAGCAAGCCGGATTCCCACCGGTTCCAAAGTCCCTGCTCGGTCCTGCACTGCATGGTCGATCCGGCGCAGTTCCTCCACGCTGTCCGCCACAATCCTGCACTTTCCGATTACACGACAGATATCCGTCTCAGACTTATAGGGCGCGGTAAAGTAGATATCCTTAAGTCCCTGCGCGCTGGCCGCAAGAACCTCTTCTGCGGAGCGGCCTGTCTCCAGGATTTGGCTGTACCCCTCCGGCAAGACCGGGCCGTTCATTTTTTCCGGTATGGCGTATCTGTCAGGGGCAGGCTCTGGCGGAATTTACCGTCCAAACGATAGTAAGCGTGGGCGCAGGCCGGTGCAGTCGGAATCATGCACAGTTCGCCGCAGCCCTTCGCGCCCAGAGAATAGGGCAGTTTATCCTGCTCCTCCGGCTGGCAGAGGATAACATCCAGCTCCGGCGCGTCTGGCGCACGCATAAATCCGATGGTCCCGAATTTGCTTTTAGGATAGCCGTCCTCACAGACAAACTTTTCTGTCACGCCGTATCCGATGCCCATAATCATACCGCCCTCGATCTGGCCTTCTACAGATTGGATATTGACCGGCGTACCTACATCAAAAGCGGAAACTGCCTTTGTGATCTTACCCGCGTCATCCAAAATAATGACCTGCACGCCGTAAGAATAGGATACATGACTGATCGGATTTTCTTTAATAGCGCCCAGGGGGTCTGTTTTAGCGGAATACTCGCCGAAAAATTCCTTCCCCTCCAGGTCTGCCAGAGACTTGCCGTCTTCCAGAGCCAGTTTCAGCAGTTCACCGGCCCGCCGCGCCGCTTCGCCGGTAACGACCGTTTGACGGGAAGCAGTGGAAGTACCGGAATCGGGCGTACGGACCGTATCGGCGGCCTCAAAAACGAACATTGCCGGATCGAGGCCCGTCACATGACAGATTTCCGTCAAAGCCATCTGTCCAATGCCCTGCCCCATACAGGAAGCGGCAGTACGGATATGTACTTTTCCCTGTTCCACGCTCAGCAGCACCCGGCCAATGTCCTTTTTGCCCATACCGGTACCGGAGTTTTTGAAGCCGCAGGCGATACCAGCATACGGATTATTATAATAGATATCTTTCACAGCATCCAGACAAGCAGCCAGATTAGTATTGGGGTCAGCGGTCTGACCGTTGGGCAGCACGTCGCCGGGTTTGATGACATTGCGCCGCCGGAACTCCCACGGGTCAATCCCCACCATCTCTGCCAGCAGGTTGATATTCATTTCCGTAGCAAAACAGCTCTGTGACACTCCAAAACCGCGGAACGCGCCGGATACGATATTATTGGTGTAGACTGACATTCCCAAAATATCGATATTCTGATAGTTATACGGTCCTGCCGCATGAGTACAGGCCCGATGGAGCACCGGTCCGCCCAGGGACGCATATGCGCCTGTGTCGGCAATAATAATGCCCTTCATGCCGGTCAGGATGCCGTTTTCATCGCAGGCAGTGGTAAACTCCATCTCCATCGGGTGGCGTTTGACATGATAGTCAAGGGACTCTTGACGGCTGTATTTGACTTTAACCGGGCGTTTTGTCACCCATGCCATCAGCGCGGCGTAGGGCTGTACGGTCATATCCTCTTTGCCGCCGAAGCCGCCGCCTACCAGGGGAGCGCGGCAATGGACTTTTTCCGGCGGCAGCTTCAGCATCGTGGAACACTCCCGCTGTACATCATAGATAGACTGGCTGGTCGTATACAGCAGCAGGCCGTCCTCACCTTCCGGGAGAGCTACGCAGCAT
>CAMWQV010000349.1 GCA_947176425.1 uncultured Clostridia bacterium | reverse complement strand
GCCTGTTGCTGTTCGGTATGCATCTGATGGGGCAGGCTCTGGAGAGACGGGCAGGCGGACAACTCCGTACCCTTCTCAGCAAACTGACCTCCGGCAAGCTGACCGGCCTGCTGACGGGCTTGGGCGTTACGGCGGTCATTCAAAGTTCCTCGGCAGCAACGGTCATGGTTGTGGGCTTTGTCAACTCCGGCCTCATGACGCTGAAGCAGGCCATCAACGTCATTATGGGCGCCAATATCGGTACGACCGTTACCGCCTGGATTTTGAGTCTTGCAGGAATTGACAGTGGGAACCTGTTTATCAAGCTCCTGAAACCGTCCTCTTTTACCCCGGTATTAGCCCTGATTGGCATGATATTCTATATGTTCTGCCGGGACGCCAAAAGGAAGGACACCGGTATGATTCTGCTGGGGTTTGCCACGCTGATGTACGGTATGGAATCCATGTCCGGCGCGGTATCCGGCCTGCGGGATATTTCGGCGTTCCAGCAGATGTTTATCCTGTTCAAAAATCCGATCTTAGGCGTACTGGCTGGCGCACTGCTCACGGCAATTATCCAATCCAGCTCCGCCTCAGTCGGAATCCTGCAAGCACTGGCAGTAACGAGGCAGGTTTCCTACGGCGCAGCGATCCCGATTATCATGGGACAGAATATCGGAACCTGTGTCACCGCCATGATTTCTTCCGTAGGAGCGAATAAAAACGCAAAGCGTGCTGCATTGGTACACCTCTCGTTTAACATCATAGGTACTGTGGTCTGTCTGGCAGGATTCTGTCTCATCCGTGCGCTGCTTCACCCCATGCTGTTGGATGAACCGGCATCGCTGGCCGGGATTGCTGTAGCGCACTCGGTGTTTAATGTTCTCTGTACGATACTGATGCTGCCGCTGTCCGGTCTTCTGGAGTGTTTAGTCACTGCCCTTGTCCCCGACGCGAAACAGCCGGAAGTATTTCCCGAACTGGACGAGCGTCTGTTTGCTACGCCGTCTATCGCGCTGGAGCGCTGCCACATCGTAGCCTCCGATATGGCAAAAACCGCTGTCTCTTCCCTGAAAGACGCACTGGTCTCCCTGCGCAGTTATTCCTCGGAGCTTGCAGCATCTATTCGAGAGAAAGAGGATATGACCGACCACTATGAGGATATTTTGGGAACATATCTTGTCAATCTGAGTACGCGGCAGATCAGTGAGGCGGATAGCAAGGAAGCGGCGAAGCTGCTGAAAGTGATCGGCGATTTTGAGCGGATCTCTGACCATGCCGTCAACATTCTGGAATCGGCAGAGGAACTGCAAGAGAAAGGTCTGGAATTTACCCGTGCCGCAAAAACTGAGCTGAACGTTGTTTCTTATGCGGTCTGCGATATTCTGGATTTAGCTCTCGCGGCATTTCTCAAAGAGGATTTGAATGCCGCCTCTATGGTGGAACCGCTGGAGCAGGTCATTGACCGGCTGAAGGAGCAGCTTCGCACCCGGCATATTCTCCGGCTGCAAAAAGGAGACTGCACCATTGACGCAGGGTTTGCGTGGTCCGATCTTCTGACCAATCTGGAGCGCACGGCAGATCACTGCTCCAATATCGCCGGATGCGTTATCGATATTGCCCACGATAATATGAACCTGCACCAATCTCTGCGGGAATTTCGCAACGACAGCAAGGACTTCCGCGAAAAGTTCAAAGAATACCAGCGCAAATACGCTTTGGACTGATATCACATAAGATTTTTCCGTCACTGGGAGCAAAGATTGCCAATAAATCGAACCTGTGCTATGATAGAGCGGCGGAAGGAGGCTGGAAACAATGATTTTTTGTGTAGAGGATGACGTAAGTATCCAGAGCCTGGAACTCTATGCATTGAACGCTGCTGGCTTTGAAACGATGGGATTTGCAGATGGCGAGACTTTTTGGAGTGCGCTGCGAAATGAAAAACCGGAGCTTGTCATTCTGGATGTAATGCTGCCTGGAAGTAGCGGCGTAGAGCTGCTTCAGGAGATGAAAGCTTCCGGCGACACCTGGGATATCCCCGTGATCATAGCTACCGCCAAAGGTGCGGAGTACGACAAGGTGCAGAGCTTGGACCTGGGGGCGGATGATTATCTGGTCAAACCCTTTGGCATGATGGAAATGGTCTCACGGGTCAAAGCGGTACTGCGCCGGTGCCAGCACAAGCAAAATAGGGAAATCCTTGCAGCAAATGATTTGGTAATCGATCTGGCAGAACATACTGTCATGGCAGGCAGTGAACGAATCTCTCTCACCTTCAAGGAATTTGAGCTGCTGCGTTTATTTTTGTCCGCCCCTGGTGTTGCATTCACCAGAGAAAAGCTCCTCTCCAGCATTTGGAGTACAGAATATACTGGTGAGACAAGAACAGTGGATATGCACATTCGGACTTTGCGGCAGAAACTGGGGCAGTATGGAGCTATGATCGAAACGGTTCGCAATGTAGGCTACCGGCTGGAGGTAAAGGCATGACCCAAAAAATATTTCATTCCATACTTCTGGCATCGGCGGCGGTTCTGTTGGCAAATCTCGTCATCGTTATGGGATGTTTATATGGATATTATCGAACGGTTCAGGAAAAGCAGCTGAAGGATGAATTGCGGCTGGCCGCTTATGCGGTGGAGGAAAGCGGACTGGAATATCTGGAGAGGATATCTGCCCATGATTACCGGTATACTTGGACGCCGGACTACCGCTTGACCTGGATTGCATCAGACGGGACTGTGCTGTTTGACACGGCAGATACTGCGGAAAATATGGAAAACCACGCAAGCCGCTCGGAGGTTCGAGAAGCGTTTTCAAAAGGTGAGAGCAGCAGTGTCCGCTACTCCAACACCCTGACGGAACAGACTTTATATGATGCAAGGCTGCTGAATAATGGCACAGTGCTTCGCATCTCGATCAGCCAGGCAACGATACCCGCACTCGTAGTGGTTATGCTGCAGCCAATCTTTCTGGTTGGCATTTTTATTGTCATCCTCTCCGCTGTATTGGCGCAATGGATGGCAAAACGAATTGTCCGCCCGCTGAACAATCTGGACTTGGAGCATCCGCTGGAAAACGACGCTTATGAAGAATTAGCTCCACTTCTGCGGCGTATTCATCAGCAGCATCAACAGATTGCAGAGCAGCTCCGAGCTTTGCAGGAGAAAACAAACGAGTTTACACAAATTACCACTCATATGAATGAGGGCCTGATCCTGTTGGATAACGGCGGCCATATTCTAAGCATGAACCCTGCGGCGGAAAAAATTTTCGGAACGGCGTGCAGCGGACAAAATTTCCTTTGCCTTGACCGCAGCCGCGATATGAGTACCGGCATCCAATCGGCTGGGAATTACGGTCACAGTGAAGTTCGTGCGGCACGCAATGGCAGGGAATATCAGTTTGATGTGAGCCGGATTGAATTGGATGGTTCCGTTGTTGGGACGGTACTGCTGGCCTTCGATGTGACAGAGCAGGCATCCGCAGAGCGCAGCCGCCGGGAATTTACCGCCAATGTATCCCATGAGCTGAAAACGCCGCTCCAATCCATTATGGGCAGTGCCGAACTGCTGGAAAACGGATTGGTCAGGTCAGAAGATATACCACAGTTTATCCATATGATCCGCACAGAAGCTGCACGGCTGCTTACACTGGTGGAGGATATCATCCATTTATCCCAGTTGGACGAAGGAATTGCGGTGACCAGCGAGGATGTTGATCTCCTTGAAACAGCAGCGGAAGCTGCATCCACCTTGCAGAGCAGCGCTGCAGGAAAAAATGTGAGGATCACGATTACTGGCGAACACGTTGTTATCAATGGAGTACGCAGTTTTTTGCACGAAATGTTGTATAATCTCTTAGATAACGCAATTAAATATAAGAACCTGTATTCAACTATTTACCATCTGCGTAAGAGGGTATGTAAATGG
>CAMWQV010000348.1 GCA_947176425.1 uncultured Clostridia bacterium | reverse complement strand
GCGGCGTCCAGTTCCTGAAGCGTCAGCAGCCCGTCTTTTTTCTCCGGTTCCAGCGACGCGTTTTCCTCAAAGGACGCAAACAGCGCCGCCACACTGCTGCGGACCTGTTCCCGCTGTTCCGGACCGCTCTGTCCGCGGCGGTCCCAGAAGCAGTTGACCATATTGGCAAACGATACGGCGGCGGCGTCCCGTCCTTCCTGGTACAGTTCGTCCAATTCCGCCAAAATCTGTTCCAATTCCTCGCCGGAGAAAAATGCCTGTAATGCGTTTCTGCGGTCCTGGTGGTCGGCTGCCATCTGCCGGATGACTTCCTCCAGCTGGCCTGCCTGATAGCCGGACGCGGAAAAAGTGATTCGCACCGCGGCGTCATCCCGCCAGAAAGCCTGCTCCTCCTGGGGGACCTGTATCATATCCTCTTTTATATGTTGTGAAACGGTGCCTTGGGCGAAGTCGATGACTGTTTCTTCCCAATAGCTCTGTACGGCTGCCGAGCGTTCATTGTTCAAACGGACCGCCTGGTTCGCGGTATGCACCACATCAAGTCCGAAGACATTTTTGATATCCAAGATATCCATGCGTCGGGAAAGGATACGCCGCACCTCCTTTTTTATTATATGTCAATATACATATCGGCAGATACGGTAAAAAAATAAGGTGCGCTCCCCACAGAAAGAATGAGAAACGCACCATACATGTATTATTTCAGGCGGAAGCGGCTGGTCAGGTCCTGAAGCAGACGCACCTGCTCGAACAGCTCGGTACTGACTGCGGCGGATTCCTCACTGCTGGCGGAGTTGGTCTGCACCACAGCGGAAATCTGCCCGATTGCCTCCGTGACCTGCGCGATAGCTTCGGCCTCGCCCTTGACCGCCTCGCTGATCGTCTGAACGCTCTGATTAGACCGCATAGCCATTTCCAGGATTTTGCGCAGGGTCTGTGATACTTCGCCTACGATTTTGCTGCCCTGTTCCGTGGCCTGGACGGAGTTCTCAATCAGTTCTTTGGTAGCTTTGGCGGCCTGGTCGGATTGGGAGGCCAGACTGCGGACTTCGTCTGCCACGACCGCAAAGCCTTTTCCGGCGGTACCTGCCCGCGCTGCCTCGACTGCGGCATTCAGAGCCAGGATATTGGTTTGGAACGCGATGTTCTCGATAGTAGTCAGAATCCGTCCGATCTCCTGGGCGGCGGTTGTGATATTGTCCATTGCCGCCACCATTTCTTCCATCTGGCGGCTGCTGATGGTAACCTGCTGGCCGGTCAGCTCTGCGTTTTGCTGCGCCTCGGCGGACGTCTTCACATTCTCCGCCGCGGTCCTGGACAGATCGTCCAATGGCGCGTACATCTCCTCCACCGCGCTGGCCTGTTCAGTCGCGCCCTGCGCCAGAGACTGGGAGCTGCTGGAAAGCTGTGCCGCGTTCCCGGAAATGCGGTGCTGTGCCTGCATGATATTTCCAATCGTATTGGACAGGGTAGAGATCAGGCCGTTGATAGAGGTTTCAATAGAGGAAAAGTCTCCGATAAAAGGCACAGAAGTCCGCACGTTGAAATTCCCCTGTGTAAGCTGTCCCATCACACGGTTGATATCCGTCACGCAGTCCTCAATATGCCCCATAGACTCCTGCAAAGTAACGGCCAGCTGTCCCACTTCATTGTCGGAGCGGTAAGGAATCTCAAATTCCAGGCGGCCTTCCTGAAGGGGCTTGCTGATCTTGGTAATGGTGAGGATCGGCTCGACAACGTGTTTGACCACATACCGGATCAGGCTGAGCAGGCAGAACAGCGCCAGCGCCAGACAGACGGCGCAGGTGAGATGCATGGCAATGGCTGTAACTTCCATCTGCCTCTGGGTCGCTTCATTGACTTTCGTGCATTCGCTGACGATTTGATCCAGGATGCCCACCAGGGACTGCAAATTGCCGCTGATGGTATCCTGATAGTAGGCTCTGGCCTGGCCGGGATCGTCAGCCAGCAGCTCCAGTACATAAGCCGCGGAGGAATGAATCTCCTTATGTATTGATTCCATCTGATGGCGCAGGGTGTTGACATGTGCGAACTCCTCGCCGCTCTCCTCATTCCCGTAAATCCACCGGCCCAATACGCAGGTAGTCGGGTCCATGCTGCCGGTAAATTCCGAGCCTGTATAGAGCGCGTTGCTGAGGTTTGCCGACCATTTATAGTGGGCGGTTTCTGCCGCGTTGGCACGCTGAAGCAGTTCAATAGACTGTGCGTTCAGGTTTTGGAAACCCTGTATCCGGAAGATATTCAATGTGGTCACAACGCTGAACAGGATAATGGAGATCAGTGCGGCGATGACTCGGATCGCCACCACGCGTTTGATGCTTTTTCTTCCCATAGCAAGTATCCTTTCTCATAAAGAAATAACCGCCCCCTGTTCCATGGCAAGAAGCGGCAATTTCAACGATTAAGTTGGTGAGTTGGCCGTCTTCCTGTCCACACCAGGGAAACCACCTGTCTCTTGTCATTTATTATAGCTGATGCTTTGGATTTTGTCAACCACTTTTCAGAAATGGAGAGTGATTTTTTTGTTGCAAACTGTCAAAATATGTGTTAAGCTGTTTATGGCAAGAGACAGAGTGGGGCCAACTCCGAAAGGAGGGAAGCCCATGAGTACAGTAGAAGTAATTTCGCTGATGACCCTCGTGATTGCGGCTATTTCGCTGGGCTACCGCCTGGGTAAAGATATAAAGAAATAACCGCCCCCTAACCCATAGCAAGAAGCGGCAATTTCAACTATCACATTGAGAGTTGGCCGCCTTCCTGCTCCAACCAGGGAGACCACCTGTCTCTTGCCACTTATTATAACTGATGTTGTGGATTTTGTCAACCATCTTCCAGAAATGGGGGGTGATTTTTTATGCTTGCCCGTCCTCACCAATATAATTTTTTACGAGTTTTGATAATACTGCATTTGTTGTTGCCTTAAATTTTTCCGCGTCCGCTTTTTTGACTTTGCAAGTAAGTGCAGCCATATTTTCCTTATCCCATTTGTCGTTTGCCCTTCTCCTCGATTCGGGTACAGACATTGTTGCTCCTCCCTTGTGATAGTGTCCATTGTGATGCAGAAAAACGTCTAACCCAAATGAACAAGCTGGTCGATACCGAGGGAGCAGACGAGTACTCCCGCTTTTGTCTGGACGCCGTGGGAACTGTTAATCGAGTCCATAACCTGATTGCGGATCTCTTTTGGAACGACAATAAACAGCATTTCTTTTTCCGACTGGCTGTAGAGTCCCTGGAGCTGGGGGGCCTGCTGTTCACCGACCCAGCGGCCCCGGATCACCGTACCGCCGCGGGCGCCGGCTTTTTTGGCGGTATCCATCACGACATCTGTATAGCCCTGATTGACCAGCGCCAGAATCAGACAGCTTTTTTGTTCCTGATCGTTCATATCATGCTCCTTTTCCTTTTTTGTCGAAGTTGAAATCGTAACCAGCGCGGCCAGCAGACTGTTGACAGCGGTCAGCGGCATAGTAAACGCGATTCCGCGGCCCGGCACAGCCCCGCGCAGTTCGTCGTCCAGACGGTCCAGCAGGGTCCGCGCCGTTGTTTTCGGGGTCAGGCTGAATATAATATCCTTCTCCGAACTGCCCAGACCCAGAATATCCAGAATTTCAGAAGTAGCCGTACCGGTGCCTTCACTGCGGATATGGGTAAAAACATGGTTGTCTGTGTACAGCTTCATCAGTTTGTTGCCGCAGCCGCGCTCGATAATCGTCGTAATCAGCGACAGCTGTTCCGGCTGCTGCGCCGCGGCAGGCTTTGGGTCCGGCTTTATCAGGTCCGGGATTTTGATTTCAGGAATTTTCAGTTCAGGTATCTTTTTGGAACTCATTGCCCGCCTCCTTAATCATAATACAAAACGCAGTCGTCCACTTTGGCGATCTCCGCACGCAGGGCCTGTAC
>CAMWQV010000347.1 GCA_947176425.1 uncultured Clostridia bacterium | reverse complement strand
CCAAGGATTGTATGTTGAAGCGCAACCGTTACTTGGTCGATCACGCTGCCTGTCTACTGGCTGTCTACAATGGTGAGTGGAGGGGAGGTACCGCTATGACCGTACGGTATACCAGGAAAATTGAGCGGGAAGTTATTGTACTTGACCCGAAGTAGTTTTGATTCAAAGCTGGATTGATATATTGATTTTTGTCTGTTATAATATGATTCTCGCCAGAGAAGAGATCCTGAATAAAATGAGGAACATTCTGAGAACGTATCTGTAAACCGCAGTTGAAGGAGCTAAATAGTATGTCTCAAAAGAGATTAAACCTTACATACGCATTAAAAGAGGGTGTTATTACTCATATTTCGGAAGTAGAACGAGGATTGAAATGCGGATGTATTTGCCCAGCTTGTAAAGACAAACTCATTGCACGAAAAGGTAAGCGCGTAATGCATCATTTTGCGCATCAATCAATTGAAAATTGTGAATATGGATATGAATCATCGTTACACCTTGCTGCAAAGGATATTTTGCTTCAGACAAAAAAGATGGTAATTCCGCCTGTTTATATTTGTTTTACAGAATCGTATAAAGAAGAAATTTGCATCTCTGAGGCCAAAGAAATTGCATTTGACCGAGTTGAACTAGAACATCGCTTTAATGATATAGTACCTGATATTGTTGTCTATGTTGGAAAGAAGCAGTTTTTTATAGAAATATTTGTGACACATTGTATTGATGAAGAAAAACTTAAAAAGTTAAAAGCTGCGGATATTTCAACCATTGAAATTGACCTCAGCAAAACAGACTCCACAATTTCAACGGATGAGCTAACGTCTCTATTGATGGAAAACGATAAAACAAAATATTGGAAATATAATTCGCTTGCAAATAAATGTCTAAATAAATTCTATAGTGTGGCAGATAAAAGGGATGTTATAGCAAGAGGGTTTGCACTTCATGTGGATTGGTGTCCAATAGCTGTTCGAATTTGGCGTGGAAAGCCTTACGCAAATTTTATAGATGACTGTGCATCTTGTGAATTCTGTATCGCTCACTCATTTGACGAAGATGAAAACCAATTTATTCTGTGTACTGGTAGACAGTGTATTTCATCAATTGAGGACTTTAATATTCCCTTTAATGCCCGCCGAGAAGTTCATATTCAGGAGAAACAAATCGCAGAATTAGATCAATGGAAAACTTTACTATTAAGGGGAGAATGTCCTAATTGTGGAGGCCGTCTTTTGGTGAAGAACGGTAAATACGGCAATTTTTTAGGATGCAATCAGTATCCACGTTGCAAATTTACTGCACCTGCAAATTTGCTGTATCTGTGAGTCGAAAGATTTGGTTATTGTTCTAATACTATTACCTCCAATAACATTTCTTTGGACTGTCCCTGCCAACGACCAGAAGATCGAAACTAAGCAACCGAAAAGCGGTCTTGGATTCGATAATACGGGGACTCCATCTACTCTTACCCCCAATATATAAAAATGCAGCAGATTACCCAGATTATATGGGTAATTGCTGCATTTCTTACGCACTACAGACTATTGCTGACATGATTTTTCTTATGGTAATAAATTAGTACCTTACCACTACAAAGGCAATGGTTCTAGGTTTTATATTTATGCTTGGTGTCTGATATGTTGGAATTTCCAACACTTCTTCCAACAAACCATTTTAGTTACCGGATGTACGTCCCAAGGCAGCGATAATGAGCTTTGCCATGTCGGGGTTATCCTGTAATAAACGTAGTGCCTGCGACGTATCGTCCTCCGGTGCTGTCTCTGTGGATGTAGCCTGCTTGGGGCCTTGAAAGAAATTTTCTTCCATTTGTTGAGCCAGACGGCGGCGATCTTCGGTATTCGCATGAGCATAGAGGTCCGTGACCATTCTGGCCTGCGCATGGCCGGTATCTCCTTGAACGGCCTTGATGTTGCCGCCGCTGATCTGGAACTTGACAGTAGTGCTGCAATGTCTTAAACTGTGAAAGACAACGGGGGGAAGGTTGTTCTCTTGGATGAGCTTCCGCAGCTTGTCGGCAATTTGACGCTCCTCGTGGGGCCTGCCGTCTTGGTGGGCAAGAACTATAGCGTAGTCCTTATACGCAGATCCTAGAAGCTCTTTATCGGCCTCCTGAGCTGTTTTCATCTCCCGTAAGGCGTTCAGCACTGTCCCTGGGAGAAAGACTGTGCGGACACTGCTGGCAGTCTTAGGGTCTTTGAGGACAAGTGATGTCTTGGTGGTGTTTTGCTTCCAGTCGGGGAATGTGAAGAGAACACTGGAACGGCCACGCCGTTTCAGTGATTCCAGACTGGACTTGTCACAACGTTTCAACTCTTTGTTGATATAGACACCAGCGGTACCGCTTGTAGCACTCTCTTCCGTAATGTCAACACAATCCCAGGTCAAACCAAGGATTTCTCCAATACGCAGGGAACAGCCGAGAGCTAACAGCATAGCAAGACGTAGGATGGAATCATTACAACGGTCGATGGCTAGTTGGGCTTGATCTGGAGTCCAGACCGCTCTGGGCTGGGATTTAGGCTTTGGAAGGGTAATGTTAGCAGCGGGGTTTGTCTGGATGTATCCCCATGTGACGGCCTGATTCAAGGCACTTTTCATCAGAGCATGGATTTTCTCAATGACGTGCGGAGAAATGGTTTTGTTGGTTGCTTTTTGGCCTTTGAGAACGACAGCGGGCTTGTCTTGCAGGGAATTATAGAAATGATCCAGGGAATGGGCCGTCAGGTCGCACAGTAGGACATTGCCGATATAAGGTTTGATGTAGTGCTCGATCCGGTGTCGGCTATACGAGAGGTAGGAATCCCCCCAGTGTCGCAGACCATAGAGCTGAACATATTCATCCAGAAGTTCCCCAACGGTGATGAATTTTTTTGGTGTGCCGTTGTCCCCCTGTACCGATACCTGGGGAGGCCGGAGTTGGCCGATGGACTTCTCATATTCGATCTCTGCAATGCGAAGCTTGGCAGCTTCGTAGCTTGGGAATCGCTCGTAGATAGGTTTGGAATAGCCGGGACAGCGATAGGAAATTTCCCATTTCTGCCCTTTTTGTCTTGGTTTCATATTGATAAGCACTCCTTTTTTGAAAGCTCAGAGTTTTTACCTCCAGTTACCCGTGAGCGGAGTACCCATTCGTGTTGCATTCAGTATAGCATGGGCGGAAGAAAAATTCAACCGCCCATGCTGCATACTTTAGGCTGACTGCTGAGTACACTCCGTGAACTGGATCAGAGCGGCGCGGGGGATGCGGATGGTGCGGCTAATGCGGATGCTCTGAATATTGCCGTCCTTCACAAGCTGGTATGCTGTATTTCGACCAATCCGGAGCACCGAGGCCATTTCCTCCACTGTCAGGAGAAGAGGGAGCGATTCAAAATTCAAATTCATATGTAGCATTCCTCCTATTTACGAGAATTCTTTGCACCGAGAACAGTGCTTACATTTTTTTCCGGAATCTTCGCCGAAGTAACTGCGCAATTTCTGAACGCAGCACTCCGAAGAATGAAGAAACTCCGAAAGTTGTTTTAGCTTTCGCAAATTAGTCGGATTCTTACCGATAATTCGCTGGTTTGTCTGGTAATCACCATGATACCAGAACAAATAGGAATGAGATTTTTTGCCATCCCGTCCGGCGCGCCCGGTTTTCTGCCAATAATCTTCGATGGACAATGGCATTGACATATGAACCACAAGCCTTACATTGGGCTTATCAATGCCCATGCCAAAGGCTGAGGTCGCTACGACGATGGGCGATTTTTCTGATTGGAAATCCTGTAGGACCTTCGCCTTCTCCTTTGGAGGCATATTTGCATAGAATGTAGCGGCATCGTATTTTTTATCGGCTAATTTTTTTGCTACCGCTAAGGTTTGATTTACAATGCGAATCAAGAGTTGAAAATGAGAGCGGCGAGAGCGGCAGCAATACGGCC
>CAMWQV010000346.1 GCA_947176425.1 uncultured Clostridia bacterium | reverse complement strand
TTGCCGGACTTGCGCCAAACAGACCGAACAATCCCGGCTTGCCCCGGTCCAGTACCTCAATCGATACTTCGTCCTCACTCAGACCCAACTGGGACAGGGCATTGCTTTTTGCTTCGTCGATTGTTTTTCCCGTTACATCAATTGATTTTCTTGACATATCGGCTATTACTCCTTCTCATCGTACCGGTCGGCCCGGTAACTGCGTCCCCGGGCATAGGGCCGATCTGCCACCCGGCCGGCCTCCGTGGTGGGCGGCTTTTTATCGCCGCCTTTCTGCGGCTGTTTTTTTGGTCGCTTCGCTTCCTGTTCCCGCTGCTGGGCGGCTTTTTTCTTCGCTTCTTCCATGCGCAGTTTTCGTTCGGCGTCCCGTTTGGCGGCGAGTTCTTCTTCCTCAGCGTTCAGCTTTTGTGTATAGAATTTGCCCATCAGCGCCTCCTGAATCATCATGAACACACTGTTTGCAATCCAGTACACGCCCAAAGCGGCGGGCATGATAAAGCAGAACCAGAGACTTGTCAGCGGCATCATCAGGTTCAGCATTTTCATGCTGGCCTGCTGCTGTTGGGACTGTCCGTTGCTTTTGCTGATAATAATGGTCTGCAAATACTGAAGGCCCGCAGCCAGAATCGGAATCAAAATCAAACCCACCAGGGCGGGGGTAAAAGAAAAATGACTGAAAGCGGACTGGGGTTGAACGCTCAGGTCCACGCCCAGGAAGTTGTAGCGCATCTGGATCAGACGGTCGCCCACGCCTTCAATAGCGCGCCAATCGGTTTTTGTCCAGTTCTGCGAAATAAAATTGGACAGATAAATCTGTTCATACGCGCCGTATGCGCCGTTGCGGAGCTGGTCGGGGGCGTAGCCCAATGTGACGGCGGTTTCCCGAAGGACATTGCAAACCTCATTGCTCAGGCCCATAAAATAGGTGATGGGCATAC
Organism: uncultured Clostridia bacterium; assembly: GCA_947176425.1. Lineage (GTDB taxonomy): Bacteria > Bacillota > Clostridia > Oscillospirales > Oscillospiraceae > Pelethomonas. The sequence goes on along the minus strand of CAMWQV010000346.1, from coordinate 3,012 downwards.
GGATTACGGAATAAAGCGGAACCAGGATAAAAAGGGGCAGGAAGGACCAGAGGCAGCCGCCCATAGGATTAATTCCTTCCTCCATATAGAGCTTTTGGAGTTCTTCCTGATATTTCTGCTGATTTTTGGCGTATTGTTTTTGCAGTTCTTCCTGACGGCTGGACAATCGTCCCATGCGGACCATACTCCGTTTTGACTTCATCTGGAAGGGCAGGAGTACCAGCTTCACCACCAGGCTGAACAGGATGATGGCCAGGCCGTAGGAATTGGTAGCGGCATAGAGCCAGCGGAGTACAGCTGCAAAGGGGATGGAAATGAGTTTGCCCATTAGCGTATTTTCCTCCGAAATAGATAGAGATCAGGGCACAGGGTCGTAAAAGTCCCCCTTATAGAAGGGGTGGCATCGCAAAAACCGCCGCAGCGCCAGCCAGCCGCCCTTGAGCGCGCCATATTTTTCAATGGCTTCCAGAGCGTATTGTGAACAGGTAGGGATAAAGCGGCAGCGCGGGGGGAGGCCGGGGGAAATGAATTTCTGATAAAAACGGATCACGCCCAACAAAAATTTACGAAACATGATCTTTCAGCAGGTTCAAGTCCCGGCAGGCGCGGAAGAAAGCTTTTGTCAGATGGTCATAAGGGCCGCTGACGGCTTTGGAACGGGCAACGAGAACAATATCGAAGCCCTGCGCGAGCTGGGGCTGGGCAAGACGATAGACCTCCCGCAGCCTGCGCCGGGCACGGTTGCGCACGACGGCGCCGCCGAGCTTGGTGCTGACCGTAATCCCCAAGCGGTTGCGGCCCAAGCGGTTCGGGCGGCAGTAGGCGACGAGGAACGGGGTGACAGCGGAGCGTCCGCGGCGGTAGATCAGGCGGAAGGTACGATTTTCTTTAATAGTATCCGTGTTTTTCATAAGGAATTTCAATCAGCCTCACAGGTAGTAAAACAGTGGGGGGAACGGTTCTCCCCAAAATCACCCTGGGGACGGCGATCGAAAAGACCCTGCCGTCCCCACGAACGATCTATTTGCGATGCAAACTCCGCGTTTTCTCACTGGGCCAAGCGGATACGGCCCTTAGCGCGGCGGCGGGCGAGGACCTTACGGCCATTAGCGGTCCGCATCCGTTTCCGGAATCCGTGTACTTTCGCACGCTGACGTTTTTTGGGCTGATAGGTACGGAACATTTGCATACACCTCCTAAAATATGATCTTTGCTGCCGGGAGGCGGAATACTCCTGCCGGCTACTCGACGGCGTACGGACTTGCTGGCCCGTCCCGCAGTTGAAAAAATCGGTTCTGCCATTTTTAGAATGACAAGCAAAAGATATTATACAGAAAAATATTTTGGATGTCAACCTAAAAATTGCGAATTTGAGCGCCAGTGTCGTGGCGGCCGGCTGACGCCGAGTACACCGTGTTTTTGTCCAATGCGCTGCCTTTTTATAATTTTTGGGTCTGAAAACCGTCTCTTGTCAGTACGGCTGTTTCGTGGAACCCGCACGCCCGCGCCAATTCCGCGGCCTGGTTAAAGGCGAATGTCAGGGTATCCGCGCTGTGGCTGTCGCTGGCGATACAGATGCGTCCGTGTTTTTCCCGGATAAATTTCAGAAATGCGGCAGCGGGATACGGGGCAGTGCGATAGCCCCACGACATCGCGCCGGTGTTAATCTCGAAGATTACATCGTTTTGCAGCAATGTTTCTAACGCTTCTAAGGCGATATTACGATAACGTGGCTCGTCCTCACGAAAAAGGCGTCCGTCCTCGTTGAACTTTGTCACGAGGTCAAAGTGTCCGATGATCTGACAGCCGGTTTTTTCAAACACCTCTGCTTCTCTCCGGTAGTAGTCCCATACAAAGCCGTAAAAATCGCCGTCATAGTGCTCCTCCACCGCGCCCATAAGAACATCTCTGCTCTCGTCAACAGGCAGATAGATGCCGTCTTTCCAAACGCCGTGGACAGAACCGATCAAATAGTCATAGCAGTCCAGGGGCGGCGCGGAGTCGATATCCTGCTCCAGACCCAGGAATATCTCCAGCTGCCCGGCATAGTTCTCCCGCATTCGCAGGACTTCGGCACGATAGGCCGGTACTTTTTCCGGACGCATGGTATACCCGTCCGGGTCGGCGTCACAGGACAAGGGGCTGTGTTCGGAGAAGCCAAGGGACGTGCAGCCGGACCGCAGCGCGCCCTGTACCATTTCTTCCGCCGTATTTTTCCCGTCACTGAAAACAGTGTGGGTATGCAGATTTTGTAAAGGCATCGCTGTCACCCGTTTTCATGGGTCATTTTTTCCTGCTTCACTTTATGGTCGATCACATGGCGGGAAGCAAGTTCTTTTCGGATATCGTCCACAGAAATGCCCATTTCCACCATCAGGACCATAACATGATACATCAAATCGGCGATTTCATAGACCGTTTCCGCTTTGTCTCCGGCTTTTCCCGCAATAATGACCTCCGTGGACTCCTCTCCCACTTTTTTCAGAATTTTGTCCAAGCCCTTCTGAAACAGATACGTTGTATAGGACCCTTCCGGCAGCTCCTGTTTCCGGCCTTCCAGCAACTTGTAAAGCCCATCTGCGGAAAACGGTTCCTGCTGGTCCCCTATAAATACTTTGTCATTAAAACAGGATTCTGTCCCCAAATGGCAGGCGGGACCTTCTTTATTAACAGAGATCAGCAGTGTGTCCCGGTCGCAGTCTGCGGTAATGTCCACGATATGCTGTACATTTCCGCTGGTTTCTCCTTTCCGCCAAAGCTCCTTGCGGGACCGTGACCAGAAACAGGTCCGGCCCTCTTTCATACTGATCTCCAGGCTTTCCCGGTTCATATAGGCGAGCATCAGGACCTGTTTGGTAGAAGCGTCCGTCACGACTGCCGGAATCAAACCGCGGCTGTTAAATTTCAGTTCGTCAATATTCAGCATAAGCTCCTCCTAAACTATAAACGCATATTGATACCGCACGCGGCAAGCTCCCGTTTCAGGTCCGGAATCGCTACCTCGCAGAAATG
>CAMWQV010000345.1 GCA_947176425.1 uncultured Clostridia bacterium | reverse complement strand
ATCGTTAACGGTGAAAGTCCCCAAGGACTGCTTAAACGGGTAGAGCTGACCGCCGTACTCGGTCGAAAAGGACTTCTGTAAAAAAGAAATTTTTCGCGGGAGACCGGCGCCTGTCCCGCCGGTCTCTATGCTGCGGGAAAAGAAGGCAAAGTTGAAGGATAATCAGATGCACCACAATATACTGTAATTCATTTTTTATTACCACATTATATTGCGGTTGAATTACCGCCTCACGTCTGGTATAATTTTTATATAAAGAATGGGGAGGTCTTCTTCTATGGAACGTCCGATATACTCAAACGCATTTTCTGTTACATATAACCCAAACCTTGGCGAATTTATTTTGAACTTTGCGATTGAATATCCTTCGATTCCGAACCCTAATGAATCCGGTGTAACGGAATCTAAAGCAGAACGCGATAATATTTGCGGCATTGTTCTGCCAAAAGCAACCGCCATTCAGTTAACACAGATTATTACTGACGCACTGGCAAATACACAGGATAATGAGTGATTTTATTGAGGTAAAAGACAAGCGAGGGGTACGGATTTTCTGTACAAAAACACAATGGGAGCAGCATATTGTTTTTGAAAGCGGTCATACTATCATGCGAAATAATGTTTCAGCCGTTATAGAAACACTGCAAGACCCAGAATATATCTATGAAAGTCATGACAGTGATCCGCCTCTCGATTATCGGGAAGTTTACAGCAAAGAAGTAAAAAGCGCTACTTATCACAGCAAAATACCTTATACAAAAGTAGTGGTTTCCATCGTTGGCGGCAGTGGAGAAGTCATTACAGCATACCCCGCAAATAACCCATGGGGTGGAACAAAGGGGGAGGCTATTTATCGTGCGGACAATGAAGATTAACTACGATAGTCGCTTTGATACTCTTTATTTAACTTTCAGCAGCAGCGACAACTCATATGGGGATGATTCGTCAGACAGTATTATTTTGCTTCGGGATATGGATACAGAAGAAATTACCGGACTGACCATACTGAGTTTTTTGAAAAAATATCGGGCTAAGACTTTGCCGAAACGCCTTTCAGAACTGGATATTTCTATTGAGGCTTTAGCGGATGAGGTCCGTCATTTAGCTAACAGCCCCTCCGAAACTGGCCAGTCTGTGCTGACTCTGTTTAAAGAACAATAAGCTGCAAATTGCGGAAAAACAGCCATAGCCTTCCCAAAAGAACGGCTATGGCTGCTTCTTTTTTTCACTTCCACAATTCTCTCACTTCTTAATTTTGCTCAAAATATACAAAAAAATTGTTGAAATTTGTATCACGAATACATTGCTTTCTGATATGCCCACGTTATATAATTGTATCATAATGACTGAATGCTTTTCATGTACAAAATCCTGTAATACCCTTGCTTTTTTTACTTCTCCTCATCCTTATCCCAATACTCCCCCACTGCTCTCCGCTGGTTGATAAAAAACAGGACCGCCGCCAGACAGCACAACAAAAACATCGCCTGTGACGCTGTATGCGGTATCCCAAAGCCGATATCCTCCCCTAAACTGACCAGCCCGGTCAGAATCACGGATACGCTGAACAGTATCATCCACGGCAGCATCCGGCCCAGAAAAGCAGCGGAATCTTTGCATTCCTTCAGCTTTACATCCCGCGGCATCAGCATACGGATATCCGCCAGGTTCTGGGACAGTTTTACTTTCACACACAGGGAAATCCCGTACATCCCCACCATCAGGAATACGGCGTCATAGATCATCCACAGGCTCATCGTCCTCTTCCTCCTGTTCGATACTGTCTGCCGAACGCTCTTCAATCCTGAAATCTTTGTCCAGCTGCGGATACACTGCCAGCAGCCCCAGCAGTGCGGGAAGCCAGAAGCCAAACAATGCCAGAAACAGTGCGGAGTACGGTACCAGCAGCGTCATCGCTCCCCAATATGCCATATGAATCAGCGCCGCTTTCAACCCCAGCAGCGGGTGCGCCATCAGCAGGAGCAGGCAGTTTCTAAATATCTGCCGGTTCTTCAGGTCCGAAAATACCCGCTGCGGCCAGTAGTACGTGAACACCGCCGACGCGACTGCAACCGTAATTCCGGTACAGACATAGATCGAAACCGGCAGGCTTCCGTCCCCAAAAACCGCTATGAAAAATTCGTAGACCAGCAGCGCCGCCAGCGCGCCTAATATCCCGCCGGGGAGCAGGCCGTCCGTCCAGTCCCGTTTCCAGGCGTGAAAGTATCTTTTCAGCCAGTTCCCCGGCAGGCCACGCACCGCATACAGCATTCCGTCACTCATCGCGCCGTATGCAGGGCCGAACAGAACGCCCCCAAGCAGTCCCGCTGCCAGCAGCAGCGCCGGATTATCCCGGTTTAACGACCAGAGCACTCCCGCCGCACCAGGCAGCAGACACAGCAGACAGATCAAATTGGAGACCAGAAACCGGGCCGTATTGTCCATGATGATCTCCAAAAATTTCCCGACCCCTTTGCTCCGAACCGGCCCGCCGCTGTTGCTGCCGCCCAGAAAGCTGCGTTCAAACATGGTGTTCTCCTTTCCCGCTTCTTGCCTTGTATAACATAGACTGGAGGTCTTGATTCTTGAAACAATATACGTCTTTCCGCCATTGGTTTTCCTATCATTGGGGCTGGATTCTGGGCGGCATCGCGGTGAGCGCCTTTTTGCTCTATGCGTTTCTGCCCGGCGGCGGTTCCAAACCGGATTATGTGCTGAGCTGGATCGGAACCACCGCGCTGTCTGAGACAGAAGAAGCGGCGGTCAAGTCGGCAGCCGCCCGGGCCGGGGCCGACCAGAACGGCGACGGCATGATTGAAGTCTCCCTGACGCAGTTTATCATCGATTTCCATATGACAGCCGATGACAGCCGCTATGAAGAAAATTACGGTTATGTGTCCAAAATGCTGGGCCAGCTGCAAACCAATGAATGCTATCTTTATCTTTTAGAGGACCCGGAACGGTTCCAATATGCCACCGGCGCGCTGCAATATTTAGACGGCGCCCGTGCGTCGGAAGCGGACCACTTCGAGAGCAGCCGGTGGGAGGAGATGTGCGTGCCCTGGAATCCGGAGGGCCTGGCACATACGGCATTTTTAGCCCGCCGTGCGTTTTTCGGCCAGGAGGACCCAGATAGTTTGTTCCCCGGCGGCAACGCCCTTTTTGACGCTTTATCCGGTACCTGAGAGGAGGGAATCTGCATGATCGAAATACTGAACGGCACGCGGGAGACAGTCAAATTCCGCAGCTCTGCCATCGCCCGCTTTTACCGCAATGAGGTTCCCGAAGATTACCCTCCCCACTGGCATCTGCCGGGGGAGATCATCGCGCCGCTGGCCGGAGGCTATCAGGTGACGGCGGCAGGTCAGACCATCGATTTGTTTCCCGGAGACGTGCTGATTATCGCTTCCAGCGAACTGCACTCCATCAAAGCGCCGCCCGCAGGAGTCCGGTACATTCTCAATTACGACACGTCGCTTTTTGACCAAATCCCCGATATGACGTTCCTGCTGTCGCTGATGCCGCCCTGCTGTCTGTTCTCCGCGAAGCAATTCCCGCAGCTCACCAACCAGCTTATGGATATCCTGCGGCAGATCGAGGCGGAATACACCAGCGACGCCCCGCTGTTCCGGGACGGGGGAATCTGTTCGCTGCTGCTGCACTTTTTCGTACTGGCAGGACGGCACGCGGCAAATGTGGGCGACCTGCAAACCTCCACCCTCACCGCAAAACCGGAATACGCCGACCGCTTCGTGTATATCTGCGACTACATCAACAGCCACTGCACGGAGAATTTATCACTGGACGAGATATCAGAGCTGGCAGGCTTCAGCAAGTTCCATTTTTCCCGCCTGTTTCGAGACCTGACCGGCTTCACCTGCCACAATTATATCACAAACCGACGCATTCTGTACGCCCAAAAACTGCTTGCGGACTCCTCTATCTCTATTACGGA
>CAMWQV010000344.1 GCA_947176425.1 uncultured Clostridia bacterium | reverse complement strand
AGACTGCTACCGCCCTGCCGTCCTAGCTGTTGTAGGACCGTAGGAAATATGATCTGGTGGGCTGCGCGCAGGCTCGGGCGGGCCGGGAGAGTGTGACGGTTCGGGCGGCGGCGGTGCTGCTGATGGACTATATTCGGCCCTGTCTGTCTGCACAGGATATTATTCTCAATGCCCTGCAGAATGTACAGTGCGGCGACAGCAAGTCCTTAGCTTTGCTGCGGCAGGCGTCCGTAGAAAATATGACCGGGTGGGATGCGCCGCTGGACTTGGATGAGGACAGTGTGTCTGAAATATTCCTGGACAACCTCAAGACTGCTACCCCCTGGATCATTAAAGAAGTCAACATCAAATTGCTGACCGGTTTTGCGTTGGCGGGCAGCGGACGCCTGCTTCATATCGCTACCCATTTAACAAATCTGGTCAAAGTCAGCGACCAGGTGACAGTTCGTCATGCCGCCGGAAACGCGCTGCTCGCAATTGCGCCCCGTTTGACCCCCGAGGAAAGAAATGAAGTCGCGATTGAACTGGGACGGGGGCTGGAAATCGGACAGCAGGAATTTTCCAAGTATATCCCCGGTTATCTGGGACGGTTCTCCCTGTGGCTGCCGCCGGTATTGCTGGAGGAAATGCTGCGGGACCTGGAAGAAGGGTCTTTGCGCTCCTCCAACGGACGCGTGGCGGCGTTAGCACTGGATACAGTGGGCGTAATTTATGAGGAATATGATATGTACCGCGTCCGGTATCCGGAGGATGACAATGTATACCGCCAAAGACGGGAAAAACTGCTGGGTATGCTGCTCAAGGGACTTGCAGGATATCGCGCTGAAGTCAGGCAGGAGGCGCTTTTCGTACTGGGCAGCCATGTGTTTGGCTCCAATACTCTGGGCGTGCATGAAAAACGAAGGGCGTTTTTGCTTACCCTGAAGAAAATTTTGGCTTTGACCGGCGAAATCCCCGGAGATGAACTGACTTTCTACTACCGCACTGCTATGTTGGGCAGGCTCTACCGGTTCTTAACGGAACAGGAGATCCTGCATAATGGATTCCATTTTGAAGCCCCGCGGCCGGTTGCGTTCTTCCCCGGTACGTTTGACCCGTTTACCCTGTCCCACAAGGGAATTGTACAGGCTATCCGTGATCTGGGCTTTGAAGTCATGCTTGCAATCGACGAGTTTTCCTGGTCGAAAAAAACACAGCCCAACAGAGTCCGGCGCAGAATCGTCAGCATGTCCGTCGCCGGAGAGTTCCATGTGCATATTTTCCCGGAGGATTTCCCTGTCAATATTGCAAGCCCGGAAACTTTGAACGCGCTGCGGCAGGCGTTCCCAAACCGAAAAGTCGCTGTTGTGGTGGGCAGCGATGTGGTCAACAATGCTTCTTCCTATCGTGAGCGGCCTTCCCCAGGTTCTATCCATGAATTTGACCATATTATCTTCCAGCGCGTGATCGGAAATAATGAGGAGGGCAGCCGCGATTACAGCGCGATTACCGGGAAAATCGTGGAGCTGAAACTGCCGCCGCATTTGGAATCCATCAGTTCTACTTTGATTCGTGAGGCGGTCGATCAGGGGCGCGATATCTCCAATTTGATCGACAGCGCCGCACAGGAGTTTATCTATCTCCACGGGCTTTATCTGAGAGAGCCGCAGGATAAACCGCTGCTTCAGGTGGAGGACCTGATATTTTATCACTATTATCATCTGGAGGAAGAAAAGGAACTGCCCGGTAAAAAAGACCTTACTGGTAAAAATATCGGTCCGGGTGCGGAGGAGCTCTATCAGGAATTGCGGCGGCTTGATGATGAGATTTTGCTGCTGCGCCACGGAAAGTCCGGTCCGGCATTAGGATTTGCTGGGTTCCGGTGTCTGGATTCCCATCAGCTCTTTTCACGGCTGGGCAGTGCCGAACTTTCCGCCCTCATCCGGCAGCATACCGGCGGGAGAGTTCTGATTATCAGCGGGATATTTGTGCCGAGAGGTCCCGAACAGTTAGATTTGTGCCAGCTGCTGTTGACGGAAGTCCTGGCGTTGGCATTGCGGCAGGAGTACACCTATGCGCTGTTCTGCCCAGCGGAAAATACGATTCCGGCCTATGTAAAGGAAATTCTGATATTGCAAGGCTTTGTGCCTGTTCCGGTAGACGGCGAGACCGGAGACCTGATGGCGGTCGAAATGCGCCGGCCCATCGTGCTGACAAGAAATGTTGATACTGCAATCAAGGCGCCGTTTGCAGGAAATCCAAAAGTACTTGCCGCAGTGTCCGCCGCCCATAGACGTTTGCAGAAGGCATTGACGGAACTGTATCCGGGGTGTTTGGTGCTGTCTGTGTCTGCCGGGATCATTTATCAGAGACTGCTGCGGAAGATTGCGTCCTGCAACGGCGTTTCCACAGAACCGTCAGAGCCGAGAGTGCTGGGAGATTGTATCTGTGTGCCGTTCGGGAAAATTCTGCGCGGCGTAGCGGTGCCTAATACCGTAACAAAGACACTCCATACAGATAAAGTCTATGAACCGGATTTAAGCCGGTATTCTATTGAAGCTTACCCATTTTATCCGCCTCTGGAGGACCAAGTGAGGACGATTCATGCTTTTGAACGGCCCGTTATCCTGGTAGACGATATGCTCCATGACGGAAAACGCATCCGCAGAATCGCGCCTCTGCTGGCTGAATCAAAAACAGCGGTGCGGCAGGTGCTGGTGGGGTACCTGACCGGCGTGGGCAGAGATACGATGGAACAGCTTGGCTTCCCTGTTGACAGCGTGTATTATCTGCCAAACCTGCGCATGAGGTTCGTTGAATCTACGCTTTATCCCTTTATCGGCGGGGATACCGTGCGCCGGACAGAACCGATGGCAGGCGGATTACAGCCCGCCGTGAATCGGATTTTTCCCTATGCTGCGCCTGATTTTACCGAGGATTGTGTGGATGGATCGACTTACCATCTGTCGCTGTGCTGCCTCGAAAATGCCAGAGATATCCTGCTGACTTTGGAGACTGAATATAGGGCTTTATATGCCAGAAACCTGACCCTCAGCAGGTTGGGAGAGGCGATTATTCTTCCGCTGTGTCCGGATAAGGGAAGCTGTATGGGCTATGATCTGAGCCGTGCCGCTTCTACCTATCTGGATAATGATATTGAAATGCTGAGACGGCTTCAGGCAACTATTAAAATTGTGATAGGTGGATCAAAATGAAATATTATCAGTTTGACCGGCATGTGCTGGTTTCCGAAACCCCGCTCCCTTATTCGGAACTGCCGGACCTTCCAGAGACGGGAAAATTGATCTATCTGTTCCGCCGGCCGCCGCTGGCAGGACGGGAGATGTTTGCTGTTTCAGATGAGGAATTGCTGTCTGACAGAGAGAGTGTGGAGACGCTGGCTTGTTCCGGACAGCAGAATGAGGATATTTCCGCCAGTCTGCGGCAGGCCGTGCGTGAGAAAAGAGTGCGGGCGGTAAACGGACAGCATCCGCGCTGGAATGAACTTCTTACAGATATGAAACCGCCTCAAAAATACCGTGTGCATCTTCTGGCGCTGGGCGATGTGGGCAGTACGCTGGCTATGGGACTGCGCTTGCTGGGCGGGGATGTCATTTCTGAAGTCGGTATCTGTGATCTGAGGCCCAATGTTGCAGACCGGTGGGAGTTTGAACTGAATCAGATCGATGTCCCGAACGGCGGCGGTTTTCCGTCTGTTTTGAAAATCAGTCCAGAAGAGCTGTTTCAGTGCGATGTGTTTTTGTTCTGTGCGTCCAGGTTCGTGCCGGATACCGCCGTCAAAAGCGGTGATGTGAGGATGGCGCAGTTTGAATTAAACCGTGAACTGGTCTCTATTTATGCAAGAAAAGCTAGAGAAGAAAAATTTCAGGGTATGTTCTGCGTAGTCAGCGACCCGGTTGACCAGCTTTGCAGAGTGGCCTTGATGGAGAGCAATCGGGATGAAAACGGCGGTCTCGACTATATGGGAC
>CAMWQV010000343.1 GCA_947176425.1 uncultured Clostridia bacterium | reverse complement strand
CCTCATAAAATTCCTCCGGGGTAGCTTCTCTGAGAGGAAAATATTCAATATTTTGGCTCAAAAAAGCTTCTTTTAACTCTTTTGTTATTGTAAAATCGCCCATGCCACGTCCTCCGGTTTTCTTTTGTTTCTAATGGAATTGAGTATTGTTTCAGTACGCAGCAGCTGAATTTCCTGGTCTGTCGCTCCCATTTTTTCCATCTCTGAAATTACCTTGGTACGATATTGCGAAATTTCTTCCGGAGATGTGGAGGTATCCAACGCGTGATTCCGCAGCAAAAAAAACTTTTTCACAATACACCTCCAATTCTGCATAGTTTGACAACAACTTTCTATATCTATATTTTAGTATATCTATCAGCATAAGTCAATAATTATTTGATACCGGTAAGACAGGGAAGGGTACAGATCAGCACAGATAGAGTCTCCGCGGACATTCAACAGAAGACCGTTATATTGTGTGGAAAAGTTTTTTTAAAAATATATTGACTTTTGCCTAGACGTTATTTATAATATTGTCTAGGCGAAAGTGAGGTGAAAAAATGTCGCCAAGAACCGGTCGTCCGATTGTTGGAGATGAGCCGAAAGATAAGCAAATTGCGTTGCGAGCAACAGCAACAACGGTTAGAAAGTTTACTGAATGCTCGAAAATCACGGGCAAAACGAAAACTGACTTGCTTGAGGAAATGGTTAATGATCTTTACGACAATTTGACGAAAAAATAGAGTGTTGGCGGCCCTAGCAAGTTACCAACACTCTATACTCCCGGCGAGGTATCCCAGCCGGATAAATCTATTATATCAGGTTGGGAACCTTCTTGCAACAAAAAAATAAGGAGGTTTTCAGAATGACTGAAATCGAGAAAATCGAGCGATACATCAAGCGGACGAATATCGCAGACTTGAAGCATTACGAGATGAATATGTTGGAGCTTCACGCTTTAGCAGATATGGTCAATGTTGTTGATGCTTTGTGTATAGCGTTCCTGTACGGCAGGGCCAAAGGCTATCGGGCGGCAAAGGCGGAGGCGCGGAAATAAAGGTCTCCACCCAGAATACTGAATTTGATTTCCCCTGAAGCAACCGTTGTTTCAGGGGAAATTTCATATCAATAGAAATGTACGCTTTAGTGCAGGAAGAAGACCACAGAGGCAAACCGGCTTGCGAATCTCACCGAACCTGCTAAAATAGACTTGAAAGGAGGTTCACATGAAGATCACACTGAATCAGGACGCGGCGTATCACGAAACGGAAGTCATCATCAACTGTCCCCGTGCGGACGAGGATATTTTACGGCTGATAGCCATGCTGCGGATATACCAGAAGAAACTGGTCGGCATACTAGACGGCGAGCGGCATTTGCTGGACGTAAAAGATATATTGTATATCGACACAGCGGACAAGAAGACATTTCTATACACAGAGAAAGCGGTCTATCAAAGTGCGCTGCGGCTGTACGAACTGGAAAACGCGTTAAAAGAACTGGACTTTTTCCGGGCGGGACGGTCGGTGATTCTGAATTTCCGCCGGATACGGTCTGTGCGGCCGGAGCTGGGACGGCGCTGGCTGGTCACGATGGACAACGGCGAACAGGTCTGGGTATCCCGCCAGTACGCGGGGGAGCTGAAAGAAAAGCTGCTGGAGGCAGAAAGGAGCATATTCAAGTGAAGAAATTTCTTATAGCTGTGGCGGCGTGGAAAACGTCAGCAAGTCTGTTATTTACTGGCGAGGTAGTCATCTATCTGTTTTTTAATTTCGGCATCACGGATGTATCTGCCGCCGTACTATGGGGACTGCTGCTGGCGAGCGTCGCCGGGTCGCTGTTCCAGACAGTATGTTATACGAACTGGATTATTAAGAAAATGCGCAATATATGGCGGCATTTGCTGTTTGTCCTGCTGTTTCTGCCGACGCTGTCCTTTATTGCCTGGAAAGCGGAGTGGTTCCCAATGGATCAGGCGGGAGAGTGGGCTATATTTATCGTAATATTTTTTGTGATATTTTTCATTTCAGCCATTGGATTTGACATCTATTTCCGGATCACGGGCAAAAAATATGACGGCATCATAGGCCGCTACCGGATGGAAAAAGAAGCGGAAGAAAAGGACGGTCTGAAATAAGATCGAAAAAAAATATAGACTCTGCGGACCTTCAACAGAAGACCGCAGAGTCTATATTTATGACGGATTTGCCTCCAGCACCTGTACCTGCGCCTGTGTTTCCAAGCTGCCGCTGATGCGTTCCGTCACCAGAATTTCCCGGTTTTTCGTCACCAGAATCATATCAAACGTACAGCCATTTTCCCGCCAGTACCGGGCGGCGTCCTGACTGCCCATAATAAACAGGGACGTAGAGAGCGCGTCAGCGAGCATACCGTCAGAGGCGACCACGGTAGCGGACAGCAGGTCCGTTTCCGCCGGACAGCCGGTTCGGGGGTCCAGAATATGGATATACGTCTTGCCGTCTTCCACAAAAAACCGTTCATACCCGCCGGAGGTCACTAACGCCCTATCCTGTACCGGCACAACGGCCAGAATGGAGCCTTGCAGTCCGCCGGGGTCCTGAATGCCGATTCTCCAGTCTGAACCGTCCGGCTTGCTGCCCAATACCTGGACATTGCCGCCCAAAGAGATATTGCCGGAGGAGACGCCGTAAGACTGGAAAATCTCAATCACACGCTGGGCGGCGTAACCCTTGGCGATGCCGCCGAAATCCACTGCCTGTCCCTCAGCCAGCCGGAGAGTCTGTCCGTCGAACCGCGTTTTGGACGAATCCGCCAGGGGCAGCGTCTCCGCCAGTTCGGTTTCTGTGGGGACATGATATTCCTGTGTCGGGAACCCCCACAGCCGCATCAGCGGATAGACCGTGCAGTCGAACAGCCCGCCGGTGGACGTGTAAAACTCCAGGGCGGCAGTCAGCAGGCGGGCCGTGTCTTCCGATACCTCGCCGCCGCCGTTTTGGTTCAGCGCGGAAACCTCGCTGGACGCGCTGCCGGTTGACAGCAGCGCGTCCAGACGCTGTACTTCCTGGATGGCGGCGTCAACTGCTTCTGCGCTTTTGGCTCCATAGGCAGTAAAACGCATGATGGTGTCCATCGCAAAAAGTTCTCTCGTGCATTCCGAATTTTTCTGCGTCCGGCTGTACTGTACGGCGCATCCGATAACCAGAACCAGCGCGCCCAGTGCAAGAAACCATCGCGCAGTTCTCATTTCAGCAGGTGAATCGCCTTGACCGGGCATTTTTCGGCGCATTTGCCGCAGCCGGTACATTTTTCGTCATTGATTTTCGCCAGATTGCCTTCCAGCGCAATCGCGCCCTGTACGCACTGCTTCATGCAGATACCGCAGCCGATACAGCCCGCCGTACACGCTTTTTTCACCGCCGGGCCTCTGTCATGGCTGGAGCACTGCACCAGCGCTTTTTTGGTAACCGGCGCGACCTCAATCAGACCTTTCGGGCAGGCGGAGGCGCACAGGCCGCAGCCCCGGCATTTGTCACGGTCCACCACCGCCACGCCGTCAACCACATGAATGGCGTCAAAGTCGCACACGCTCACGCAGGACCCGAAGCCCAGACAGCCATAGTCGCAGTTCCAGATGGACAGTCCCGCCAGAGACGCGGCGCGGCAGTCGCTGATGCCCACATACTCGCATTTCTGCGCGGTTTTGCCGCAGTCACCGGCGCAGCGTACCCAGGCCACGCTCCGCACGGAAGCCTCCGCCGAAACGCCCATGACCTCGCCGATTTTCGCCACGGCGTCCTCGGAACACACCGGGCAGGCGTTTACTTTCGCCTCCTGCTTGACGATCGCCGCCGCCACCGCGTCGCATCCGGCGTAACCGCACGCGCCGCAGTTGTTGCCGGGCAGGCATTCCCGGACCGCCACCTCACGTTCGTCAACTTCCACATAAAATTTCTTTCCTGTCGCAACCAGCGCGACGCCGATCAGCAGGCCGGTCACACCGACGACC
>CAMWQV010000342.1 GCA_947176425.1 uncultured Clostridia bacterium | reverse complement strand
CGCCTCTTTTGTTCATCTGTCGTTCTGTGTATTCCTGCTTCCCACAAGAATCCGCAAGCCGCTGCTGGCCCGGAACGCCCTCGGACGGCTCGTCCCCCGCCGCGGCTCTTTTTTTCCGCTGTTTGCTGTTTTCAGATACCCGGCTTCGCTCAGTTCCCGGCGGATATCCGAAAAATCCTGTTCCGTTTCGGCACGGCTCAGCTCGTCCAGTACGCTCTCCAGCCAATCGCGTTCCCGCCGGGCCGCGGCCATCTGTTCCGTCAGATATTTCTCCGCTGTTTTCGCCTTGCTGTAGCGTTTGAAATATTTTGCCGCGTTCTGCTGGGGTGTCAGCAGCGGGTCCAGCGTGATTTCCATATTCGGGCAGGTGTCCTCATAATAATTCTGCGCCGTTAAAACACGCTGCCCTTTTTCCATCCGGTAGAGATTGGCGGTAATCAGTTCCCCGCAGATCCGCAGACGGTCCCGGTCCTGGGTCTGGGCGTACTCTTTTTCCTGTAAAGCCAATTTCCGCACAGCACGGTCACGGGCATTCACGGCGGCGCGCTGCAAGGTCTGCCCGCGCTGCCGGACGCGTTCGATTTGTTCCCGTGTTTCGTAAAACGCGTCCAGCATCGGGGAAAATTTCTCCCACGCTTCTCCGGTCATGCTCTCCCCATACTGACGGATTGGGAAATAAGAAAATTCCGCCGGTTTGCCGTCCTTCGTCAAAAGATACGGCGTAAACCGTTCTTCCGTTGCATCCGCCTGCCAGTCAAAAAACGCGTCCTCCAGCGTCCACCGCTCTCCCGACGCCGCTATTTCCCGGCAGACCAGCGGGGATATTCCAAAAAAGCTGTCCAGCAAAAACTGTTCCGGTTCCCGTCCGGACTGTTCCCGCAGACGCCGGAACCCTTCCCGGTCAATTTGCAGCGGGTTCGTTTTCTCCTGCGCGGGCGGCAGACGGTAGAACAGCCCCGGCAGTACCTGCCGTTTCTCGCTCATCTCCATATCAACGCGCCGCAGACAGTCAATAATCCGGTCCTGTCCGTCCAGCAAAATCAGGTTGGAATGCCGTCCCATACACTCCAGCACCAGCCGCCGTTTACCCTGTTCTCCCATCTCGTCCACGATATCCGCCGTCAGCACCACAACGCGCTCCAGTTCCGGCTGGTCGATTCCGGTCAGCCGTCCGCCCTGCAAATGCTTCCGCAGCAGCATACAGAACATGGGCGGTGCAGATGGGTTTTCCCGGGCAACGCCGGTCAGATGAATCCGCGCCTGACTGGTTCCGGCACACAGCAGCAGTTTTTTATTTCCCCGCAGGGTCAGGATAATCTGATCTCGTGCGGGCTGCTGTACTTTTTCAATGCGAAGTCCCAAAGCCGCCTCCCGCAGCTCCCGGACAACGCCGGTCAGACAGATTGCGTCAAGTGGCATGTTCATCCTCCTCCATCATTACGGAAAAAAGACAGTTAATCCGTTCCCGCTCGCCGTGCAGATACAGATAACCCAGCAAACATTCCAAAGCCGTTGCCTTTAAGTAGTCGGACCGGCTGGCGCTGTGAGGAATGGTATTGACATGGGCGTTCCGGCCCCGTTTATAGACCGCTGCTTCCTCATCCGTCAGCAGAGGCAGGATTTTATCCGCCCGCTCCGCCTGCGCCGAAGCCTTCACCAGTCCCACCGCGGCACGGTGCAGGCCCTTTCCGGTAGCGCGACCGTGTGCGCACAGATACGCCCGTACCAGCAATTCATATACCGCATCCCCCAAATGTGCCAGGCCAATACTGCTGATTGTCCTGATCTGGTCATCTTCTAAATGCAGTGAAAAATAATCGTTCATACTGTCTCCTGTGTTCGGTGATGCTCTATATCATACCGGCAGGGAAAGATTTGTCAAGGGGGATTTCACTAAAACGATGAAATCCCCCCTGCAAAACAGAAGTTATACTTATTCGCCCGGCAAGGAGAGCGTATCCGTTTCCTTTGTACCGTCATTATGTGCAATCGTTACATCCAGCTTTTCGTAATCATCAGAAAACGCCAAATCGTAAATATACGCATCTTCTGTGAGATCATATGTTTTGATGAGGCTTCCGTCATATGTATAGACTTCTGACCAGAACGAATACACCGAAGTGGTTATATCATCGCTGTGCCAAATGAGATGGTTCCCTATGATATCCTCATCAAACGACTCGTTTTCCGTATCAAAAATACAGTAAACGCCATTCTTTGGCCCGACATGGCACGCAATAACGATTTTCTGCCCCACAGGAACCGCAGATAAAATGCTGTTTATCGATATGTCACGGGCGGATACGTCGTATTCATGATCCCCATAATAGAATACAGTCCCATCAAAAGAAACCTTTTCCGCTTCTGAAGTTTTCGGACGGCTGGTCTGTACGTCCAAAAATTCTTCCTGCTGTAAATCCGGCCCCGATCCGCACGAAGAAAGTAATAATACAAGCATTACTGCGATTGGTATGCGTTTCATCCAGCGTACTCCCTATTTGCAATGCCGTGCTTTACCGGTCATGCTTTCCACAACCAGCTTGAACACCGCTGTCTGGGGGACGACCGCCTGATTGAACGGAAACTTTTCCTGATGATAATGCGCCATCAAAATGCACAGAGCTTCATATTTTTTTTCATCCGGAACAATCTCAATATGCCCCTGTCCGATTACGCTTTCGTACTCCATCGTACAGCTTCCGCGCTTTTCATCCATAACAAGCCGGTGTCCGCAGTCCATCTCGAAGCTGGCGCGGCTGTCCTTCTGTATTAACTCAAGTTTTGTTCCGCTCAGCGCACTATGAAAATACAGCTCGACTTTCTGCCCTTCCGTTTTCAAGCCAAAATTCAGCGGCACGATATATGGATATCCGTCCTGATTCAGTGCGATTCGGCATACATCGCATTTTTCCATGATTGCCACAAGGTTCTCAAATCCTGTTACTTCTCTGTCTGAACGACGCATTTACAAATTCTCCTTTATTTTTATTACCGGCTTTCTTCTTCGTCAATCTGCCGGATTACATCAATAATTGTGTTGTTCCTGTACATGACCACGCCGACAATACGGTCCTTATATCGAATGGGGTCAGGTACGCCGACCAACGCTTCTGCCTTGTCCTTCAGCTGCTGGATTGTATAGACCCGGATGCCTGCTTTCCGCAGTTTTTCCGCAATCTCAGGCCGTTTCGGGTTCACCGCCACGCCCTGATCGGTCACAACCACGTCAACGACTTCTCCGGGCGTTACTACTGTGTTGACATGATCGATTACACAGGGAATACGACCTCTTGTCAGCGGCGCAACCACCACGGAGAGACTGGCTCCCGCCGCCGTATCCGGATGCCCGCCGATTGCGCCGCGGATGACGCCGTCAGAACCGGTCAGCACATTGACGTTGAAATCCGTGTCAATCTCCAGTGCGGACAGGACCACAAAATCCAGCTGGTCCACCGCGGCGGCGGACAGAAAACTTGCGTAATAGGTCGCGCCGATCTGGTGATGGAACCGGTTGTGCTTGAGGGAGTGGGCGGCGTCCAGGTCAAAGCTCTGCACGTCCAAAATACGGTCAATCAGTCCCTCCTCGTGCATTGCGGTGATCTGTCCGGTAATGCCGCCCAGCGCGAAACGGCACCGGATGGATTTATCCAGCATCATCTGCCGGATAAACCGTGCGGTTGCCAGTGACGCGCCGCCGGAACCCATCTGCATGGAAAAGCCGTCGTAAAGATACCCCGCCGCGTCAATCACATTGGCGGCTGTCTGCGCAATCAGCAGTTCTTTGGGGTTTTTCGTGTAGCGGGTAGCCCCGGACATAATGCCTTTGGGGTCGCCGATGTCTTCCTCTACCACGATATAATCCACGTCATATTCCGGAATCGCCCAGGGCGCGTTGGGATAGCTGACAAGCCGGTTTGTCAGAATCACCACTTTACCGGCATACTTGGCGTCTGTACGGGCATAGCCCATGGA
>CAMWQV010000341.1 GCA_947176425.1 uncultured Clostridia bacterium | reverse complement strand
GACCGATCATATGATGCTTCAGGCTGAGGACCTGGGTCTGGGCAGCGTGTGGATCTGCTATTTCAAACCGGATGTTCTGCGCAGTGAATTCAACCTCCCCGACAGCCTGGAACCAGTCAATATTCTGGCTGTTGGCTATGCCGCAGAAGACCCCGCCGGACCGGACCGGCACAGTAAAACGCGTATCCCCATCAGTGAACTGGTTTCCTACTTATAATGACTTTTACAGGCCGCCGTTCAAAATTACGGCGGCCTTCTCTATCAGGAATTTCGGAGAAGATAGATCTTGACACCGGCCGCAGAAATCCCGCTGGTTGAAATTTCCATTAAGCCGTGCTATAATGCCGTAGAGCAAAGAGAAAGGAGTTCTATTCCCATGAGATCACGAAAAGTGCTGGCGATACTGCTGACAGCAGTTTTAACGCTTCAGTCCGCCCCGGCTGCGCTGGCAGCGGAAGAAACCGATGAGACCGTCCCGGAGACCGGTGAAACAGTCCTGGAACCAGACAAGGCCGTCCCGGATGAAACGCCGACCAGCGAGACAGCAGTCTTAGAACTGAATTCTTACCAGCATACCGCATTCATGGACGGCAGTTCGGACGGCCTGTTTCATCCGCAGGACAGTATCCTTCGGTCGGAAGCCGCAAAGATCGTTTACAGCCTGCTGATCGATCCGCCCCGGGAGACTGCCGCGTACCCGGACCTCTCAACGGACGCCTGGTATGCGGTTCCGGTGGGCGTGCTGGGCGCGCTGGACCTGCTGCATACGGATGAAAACGGTATGATCCGTCCGGCAGAGGCCATCACACGGGCGGAGTTTGCAGATATAGTCTGCGTATTCCTCCCTGAGATCACCGGCGGCCCCGTATTCTCCGATGTCCCGGAGACGTATTGGGCTTACAGCTCGGTCATGACCGCCGCGGCCTGCGGGATTTTCGGCGGTTATGAAGACAGCACGTTCCGGCCCGACGGTGCGCTGACCCGTGCGGAAGCCGCCGCCGCTGTGGGACGCCTGCTGGGACGCAGCGCTGATCTGTCCGCCCTCTCCGACGCAGAAGATATCGTGAGTATCTTTCCGGATGTCCCCGCGGATTTTTGGGCCTATGGTCCGGTTATGGAAGCGGCGGTCGCCCATACCCACGCCTTCGATCCCAACGGCGCGGAGTACTGGACCCATACCGAACCCCGGCATACGGTTCTGGAAGACGGGTTTCATACAATCAATAGCCGCCTCTACCGGGTAAAAGACGGTTTGTTTCTGCACTCCGTTACTGTGGATGGTTTTACATATGACGCGAATGGACGCTATACGACCGGTTCCGATTATCTGGACCAGCGTCTCCCGGAGATCGTCAGCAAGTACACCGGCAGTTCTATGACCCGAGACCAGAAACTGCGGGCGCTGTATAATTATGTGCGCGACAATTACCGCTATCTCAAACGCAGACTGATCGACAAGGGCGAGACCGGTTGGGAAAATGAGGCCGCGGAAGATTTCTTGAAGACCGGCGCGGGAAACTGTTTCAGTTACGCGGCGCTGTATAGTCTCCTGGTCCATCAGCTGGGAATCCCCGCTTATACTGTGGTGGGAAATCTGTATATCAGTATTGTTCAGGATCACGGCTGGGTAGAAATCCCGTTGGACGGAAAGACGTATCTCTTTGACGCGGAATTGGAGTGGAGTTACCTGAACAGGCATAACAAAAAAATAGATTTGTTTATGGTGGACCCGGACCACGCGCCCTATACATATATACGGTAAACTAACGAAATAACGTTGAGAGGAGGAGTCAGGATGAAAAAACAGTGGACCGCCCTTCTGCTGGCTCTGTGCCTGCTGGCAGGCTGCGGCGGACAAAATCAGCCGGAAGTTCAGGAACCGGAAGATACCATACAGACCCAATCTGAACCGGAACCCGAACCAGTGCCGGAATTTGAGCCGGAACCGGAACTTGAGCCGGTCCCGGAACCCGAACCAGCGCCGGAACCCATACCCGAACCGTTAGTATGGACGACGGAACCGGTATTGCAGGAAATGCCGGGCAGTTATCAGGGATTGGAACTCCCAGTGCGGGGAGCGACAGGCTATACATCAATATCTATGCCACTGTGGGCGTCGCCGGACGACTGCACCGCCGCTCGAAAGGCAGTATCCGCCTGGGAACAGCGGGAAGCAGCCCGCAAAGCAGCGGTACAGTCAGTTTCTGTTGAACCGGTCGAACCCGCGCAAAGACGGGCGCGGACCGGCCCTGTGCTGGAACTGTCCGAGAACGAAGAAACTGAGACGGAGGAACCGGACAGCATCCTGCCGGAAGAACCCGAAGAAACGGAAAAACCGGAAGAAACGGTTCCTCCGGATACCGCCGCTGCACCACCGGAAGAAACTCCGCCTGAAATGGAAGAACTTCCCCCTGAACCGGAACCGATCCTGCCGGAAGTTCCCGCTGAACCGGAGCCGGTTCCCGAACCAGAACCGGAGCCGGAGCCAATCTCCGAGCCGGAGCCGGAACCCAAGCCTTCCCTGACCAACGGGTCGCTGGCAATCCTGCCCGCCGGAACAGCAATGACCGTGCTGGAGGAGAGCGGAGAGTGGTGGAAGGTCCAATGTACAGGCACTTCCGGCGAGCTGACAGGATGGGTAGAACACCGGTATTGTTTTGTCAATCTGCCGGATGTGATTCCGTCGATCATCTTCAACGCGTCTAACGGGTATTCCTCAAAATTCGTGTCCTGCGGCAAAACACTGGAGGGCGTGACCGGAAAACAGCTCTATACCGGTAAAACCTTCAACAGCCGCTTAAACGATGAGGAATTTATGATGCCGGTCCTGTATTCTATGGCGTTCCCTCTGTGCGAGGCCCAAAAAGCCGCCTTGAAAGAAGGCAACAGCCTGATTTTATATGAAGGATACCGCCCTATGAAAACACAGAAGCAGGTCGCGGATGCCCTGCGCGGACTGATGCGTCAGGACAGCGAGGTACAGAGCGCAGTGACTTCCCCGCCGTGGGGGATCTCCTGGTTTATCGCCACCGGCACTTCTAATCACCAGCTGGGGTATGCGGTAGATGTCAGTCTGGCGCGGGTCAGAAAAGCGGAAGACCAGAAATGCAATGGGTATGCTTATATCCGAGTTACAGAGTATGAGGAGTACGAAATGCCGACTCCAATCCACGAATTAAGCCCTGCCGCCGCTACGTTTAAGACGCCCGTCGCTTCTAATTCCTCTGCGGCATGGAAAAAAGCCGAACTGACCGAGACTATGGCTGCCAGCGAGAGTGCGCTGGGCCTGCAAAAATATTGTACAGACGCCGGATTAAGTCCGCTGGCATCTGAGTGGTGGCATTTTAACGACCTGGACGCCCGTTCCAAAGTCATGGATCATCCCGGCAGCGGCGGGTTTGAGATTACCGCCTGCCGGAGCCAAATGCCTTAACAGCAGAAAAATTTTCTTATTTCCCATAAAACTGCAAAAAATCCCTTGACAAACCACGGAGAAAGTGGTACAGTGAACAGGCAAAACAAAGCAGGCCGGTGCATCCGCCTCACCTCCAGCATGAAGCAAAGAGGTTTACACAGTTCAGTCATGGGACGTCCCCAGGCGGGGCGTGCCGTCTTTGTGCGGGTGCGGTTTTTTTATGTGGCTGTACCTGCATTTTTTGTTTTATGCTGCCAGTAAGTAGGGAAAGATATTGAAGGAGGTGCTTCGGTTATTAGCATTGCAATGCATCAACTGAATGAGGACATTCGAGACAAGGAACTGCGCCTGATCGGAAGCGGAGGAGAACAGTTGGGTATCATGTCCGCAGACGAGGCCCTGCGCATCGCTGATGAAAAGGGGCTGGACCTGGTGAAAATCTCCCCGCAGGCAAAACCGCCTGTGTGCAAGCTCATGGATTACGGCAAGTACCGCTTTGAGCAGGGGAAACGAGAAAAAGAGGCCCGGAAAAATCAGCATGTTGTGGAGATAAAAGAGA
>CAMWQV010000340.1 GCA_947176425.1 uncultured Clostridia bacterium | reverse complement strand
GCACGAGATAATACCCTTTTTTACACATGACTATAAATATCATGAAAGATTGATTTGCTCAAATTATTATGATTTTGCGTTATCCTCAGAGGCATTGGTTTATGCTGAACGGCTTCATTTTCTATGCAAATGTACAGCATTAAGTCGAGTTGATTTTCGTCTTGATGCGGAAGGCAAATTATACTTATTGGAAATCAATGGGACTCCGGAACTGAATCCAAGTGGGGCTTTTACCGTAGCGGGAATGGGCAGAAAGTTTTCGGATGTACTCCAATTGTGTTTGGATGAAGCATTACGCCCTTAGCATATCAGTTTACCAAAACATTAGATTCCCCCAGATTGCTTTTTGATAAAAAGCCCTTTCTTTATAAGCAGACATTGTTTCACTTGCTTTCTGGCTGATATCTAATGGGGTGCTCTTCTTTAGTTTTGCTCCTAACTGTTGAATCCATCTGGCAAAGTACGTATTATATGTGTTATATCTGAGCTTCTGGGTCTCAATTTCATACGCAGTGCAAATATACCGGTAGCATACCTCCAGATCCCCCTTTGCGTTGGCTTCCATAGCTTTAGCAAAGTAAAGATTCCTCAGCAGGACAAGCTTATCACTTCCATTTTCCAGTAAAAATTGTTCACATTCAGAGAGAATATGTTCGGCTATATGAGGCTGGCCCAAGCGGGAATAGCAGTAGTAAAGGTTGAGCCTTGCAGTAATTACCGCAAATTGATTTGTGGAAAACCGAATGACAGAATTGAACTTTTCTGCCGCGTTTATATAATCATCCCGCAAAGCATACAGGATTCCGAGTGCGCAGTATACATAGCTTACATTTCGGCTCCCGTATGTCGTGAAGATTTCGAGTGCGTATTGAAGTGGTTCCTTTGCTTCGGTAATTTGATTGTTTTGAATTAGCGACATTCCCAAATTATAAGCAATTTTGCCGACCTCCATTCTGTTTGTGCTCTTTTCAAAAAATGATAAGGCAACTTTCATTTTTGGAATTGCAATTCCAGGGTTATAAAACATATTGCTTTTTCCCAACAGTTGATAATATTTCGTCTTTTCCCCAAGCTGCTGGCACAAATCGAGACTCCAATTGTAGTACCTTTCTTTATCGTCCTTATGCCCAATTTGATCAACGATGCCTGTAAGAACAATCAGTACATCTGCAAGCAATTCGCTGTTTTTCTGCTTTAACTCATTTTTCAATGTTTCTAAAGCATCATATGCATCCATTACCTGTCCTGCACGTCTTAAACAATATGCATATTCAAACCGAGCCTGGTCTGTAGCATATAGCGGATGACCGTCTTGCCAATGAATCAGTTGATTCCACAGATTGGCGGCATCAGCAAAGTTACCCATTTCTTGATTCGCACGCGCCAATAGATATTTCCATAGCTGTTGTATTTGTGAGCTGATTTCTTCTTGCACGATAATATCATAAGACATCCTTTGGCATTCCGTAAGTGACAAGTAGTCCTTTATGATAAATGAAATGACTGCACACTTTGTATAATAAGAAAATGCTTTTTTATATTTTGAACAGTTTTCATAGTGTTTGGCTATTTTGAAATAGTTGTTTCGGAGTTCATAATGTCCAGTTTCTGGTTCCCCGAGAGGTAGCCTGCTTTCCAAGTACGTGGCCAGTGTTTCGTGCAGATCTCTTTTTCGCTCATCATCAATCTCTTTCTCTACAAAGTAGAGAACTTCTTCACTATCAAAGCGGAACTGTACTTTTTCGCGCCGCACCAGTCTGGAAATTTTCTCAATTTTTTCGAGCTTCCACTCCACTTTAAATATTCCTAAGGGCTGCCTCATTAGGTCAAGATCAATCTTGAAACCTGTAGCGGAGGCCTGTTGTAGCACTCCCTGCAAACTGCTCTCCAGCTTACTGTATCGAATGCGAATACGGTCTTTCAAATAATCGTACAGGATTTCAGTATCAATGACCCCGCAGTGCCATACATCATCTTCTAAATACAGCGTCCCTAAATCCTTCAGGCATTCGATAACACGCTTAATATAGCGCAAATTGCCAAAGCCTGATTGGATAATACGCTTAAGTGTATGCTGGGAAATTGATATTGGCCGTTTCAGCAGTTCGGCCACATACTGAAGGAGTATTTCCTCGTTTGGGGACTGTAAGCGCAGAATGCGCTCAGGAGTGGTTAAGCTGCTTATATCATATAAGAAATCCCGCTGTGTTTGATTTAACAAGTCTTCACTGACGGTCAAAATTATCTGTATTGGATATATCTCCAAGAAGGAGCTGAATGATTCGAACAGATCTCGAAAGAATTCAAGTGTCACATGGCTTTGAAATCCGCTTATGTCATCCAGACATAAAATCATATGTTTGTTTTGGCAGATACCCAAAATATGCTGTTTTATCTGTTCTGCATACGATAAAAATGAGTCGATCGGGATCTGCTGCGGATTGCCTTCCCTTTGATAAAAAGAAATAATTCCTGAGCGTACAGGAGCTAACGCATCAATTTCACCATAGGGCATTTTAAATTGTATATATTTACGGCATGAGTTTTTAATAGCCGCCTTTGCCAAACCAGCTTTCCCCATTCCTGCATCGCCTTTAAGAATCCAAATGCCTGATACGGTTTGCGACAACAGCAGATCGGCTAATATCGCGTACTCGTTGGGATAGCAATCACAAGGTACGTTCATTCTGTCACAAACCCTCTTTGTATATAATTAAGCAATTCCCCTTGACCTAGTGCCATCTGCAAATCTTCTTTTGGAAAAAGGCCAAAGTTCAATATACTGAGTTTTGAACTGTTTGGATTTTTTTCAATAATTGCAGCATATAACTGCTCTCTTAGATCGCAGGGATTTCTGCAAATTAGAATTCGGTTTTCACCATCAAACTGGACAACGTATGGACTGGTATTCTTAAGGAAAATGTTTCCGATTTGTTGGGCCAAATTTTGGAAATCCAATTCTCCTGCTGAGTCGACTATGCCAGAATTTATGCCAACTTTTTGAATAATGATATTGGCCAGTTCTTCCGGCGTTTTTGTATCTGCATCAATATATTTTGTGGTGCCGTGAAACCCTGGAAGCTCTGTCTTATCAAAGCGTACTGGTAAAATATAAATTTCTTCGGTCCCAAAAGCCCGTTCCAGTGCAGATCGCCGTTCAAAACGTGTCCATGCCTTGCGTTCGTATTCTTTGGAGATAAACATAACACAAAACCGGGACTGCTTTTTATAAACGTTGTAAAATTGCTCAAGTAGATTACTTCCCCATAGCTCTACTTCAATGTCCGAGGCCCGGTCAAAAAAAACGTTAATACCAGTGGATTCTAGCACTGAGTACACTTTTTCTACATAAGCAACCTGTTCGCTGGCAAATGAAAAACAAACGTCATATTGATAGTCCATATGTAAGTACCTCATCAGTGATTATAAAAGGATTTATTACAATGAAAAAATATAATGTATATGTTGGAACAAAGCAATCGGATATAGACTTCCGGGATAACTTCTTTAAGTACTCTATTTCATATTATGGAAACCAGATTGACAATGGTATTGTATATTGTCAAGATTTCAGAAGCGATATTCGTTACGAAATGGCTTTTATCAAATTTTTAATTCAATCCATGAAACAACAGATTAATGAACATCCAAGATGTCAATTTATATTTTATGCAAATAAATTAGCATGGAGAGTGTTACAATATGCTCCGGAACTAAAAAGTTACATTGGATGTCTTACCCCATTAAATCTGCTAAATGCGTTTGACAACAAGATTATTTTACGAGACTGGACACAGACTTTTGGGACTAAATTGGAACATACTGTTTTGTCAAAAAACCAATTATATAATTGGTTAGATATAAAAGGCGGAAAACCTTATATTATTCAAAAGAGTATATCTGCTGGTGGAGAAGGAACTTACTTATGTAATAAAGAAAGCTTACCAACGGTGTTGCCGCAGTTGCCGGATGATGAGTTATATTTAATAT
>CAMWQV010000339.1 GCA_947176425.1 uncultured Clostridia bacterium | reverse complement strand
GCACAGATCGTATCATACACAGGCGGCAGAATGACGATCCCTTTCGTATAGGCCATAGCGGATTCGAAGGCGATATTGTGGGCCACTTTCGTGATGCTTCTGTTCATAAGAAATTCTGTAAGAAATTGGAAAAACTCGTCCTTATCTATGTTTTTTCCAATACAGTGTGCGATGGGGACATAGATACCGGTGCCGGGTTCTACCGAAAAAGAGCAGCCGACAATATGGGCCTTTGCTGGACCGAGTGACGCTTTCTTCTCGCTGCGGTACAGGTCATCAGGAGCAGTTTCAAAATCGAAAGCTGCAACGCGGCTGTCACCGATATACTTCTTGATGCCTCCTACAGTAGTCACACATTGATAATTTGGTGCCATATGAGTGTTCTCCTTATTTTGTTTGATTTTTTGCGTGGATATCATATAGTATACTGTTCATTAAAAAAATATCAAAAATTTCTAAAATTTTTTTGTCCACGTTGAAATCGACCAGGACAATAACTCTGCTGAATAATGGACTCAAGATTCATTTTTTCATACTCATTTATTTCTAACTCGATATCATATAGGTTCCCCCCTTAAATATTTAGTTTTTTTTGCGCGGTCATCATATAATATACTGTTCATTTGTAAAATATCAAAAATTTTCAGAAAAAATTTCGGTTGGAGGTAAATTTTTTGAAGCCTAGAAAGGCAGGAGTATAAGATTAGTAAAAAAATTCGTACAAACTCTATATCTCCGTACAGATTTCGTAGTAGCTCTTCACATTCTACACACCAGTTCCTTATAGAAGTGTTCCCCCTGAAAACGGACAGTCTCCCTTATGGTATTATCTCCGTATAACCTTCAAAGTGGTTCCTTACAACATTCGTATCAATTTCGTGTCCAATCTATACTTTATACAAGTAAAGCTATAGCGGGACACAGAAAGATTGTTCGGATATAGATTAGGGTAAAGAAGGGACACAATATATCTCTATTGTATAGTCAGTCTTGGATTATCCGCAAAATTCGCCAGTATTCCTCGTTAGTCAAATAGCCGCTGATCTTTTCTTTCAGAACAGTCAGCACGAGTTGGAGTATATCTACTTGCTGAATTGGATCTGCAGAGGTTTTTGGGGCTGTCCAGATCAGATCATTCCAGCATTTGACATATCTGACACATTTGACACGTCAATCCCATTTTGCTGCATATAAATATAATGTATGTCCTTTTGATGAGGGGTACCTATCTTAGAAATTCTCCAGCACATTAGGCTTTCAACAAAATGTATTTTCCCTGTCAAACCTGTCAGGAGCATCAGAGTTGGTGGGAGAACAGGCCAAGGGGGATATACATTAAAATACAGATGTCAAAGAGCGATCATCCATCTCCTAATATTATTTTTATATTTTACATATAAAGCCATGACCTGTTCCCAAGTAACTTCAGGTCAAATTTATCAGAAAGGTCAGGGCTTTTCTATATGTCTTACGCATCAAGAATGAGTTTTGAGGAATTTCAAAACTCCGCTGTCGCAAATTGCTTTATTGGCTGTAAAGGAGACAACTCATTTCGTGTAAAAGTACACATTGGTATTCCTGAACGCACCCAATATTTTATCGGCTCTGTTGGGGATGCACACGGAGAGCCGGAATTGTTCCGTTTAGCTTTTCCAGTTCCGCTTGCTGTTGGAGACAAAGGTACGATCCTCAATTTAAGCAGAACCGCAATTCAGCTCCCCTACCCCACATTCGCTGCACAGAACGTCAATGCTGACGGATATTTTGTTATTTCCTCTTATTTCGGCGCACAAACCACCCGTGTTGGAAGATTGATAGCAATTTATTGGCTTTCCTGTCCGAAAGATGCAACAGAGGTACATCATATTGACGGCAATCCCGCTCACGATGAACTCAGCAACTTGGAGTGGGTCTCTCATGGAGAGAATATCAAACAGGGCCGACACAGCAAACACCAGCATTGGGATGAAAATGATATCCTGCTGATGATTCGGCAGGGGATGGACCCTGTTGTCATCCACCCATCCAAAATTACTGCGTTTACAGGCTCGCGAAATGGATGTCATGTTTTGCGCCGCGGTACACGCAAAAGCATAAACGGCTGGTATCCCTGCCAGAATCCCAGTCTGCCGGATTTGTTGGATTTTATTGATGGACTTCCCTTTGATGACACTGAAAAAGCTGCACAAAAGTCGGATGCAGCATCATTATTGAGTGTATTCGGAAGTCTTTAAGGTTTATTAGGAGCAAGCCCTATTCAAATAATTTGAGCGGTGTTCTGATTTTTTTCAGTACACCGCTTCTTTATTAATAAATCCGCCAATTTTCATAATACTTTTATTCTGTTTTGCATATAAACAGGCAAGCAATTGCCAAAATTGTTAATCTGAAGGATTCATTATAAATTATCACAAAGGAGCATTTTTATATGAAAGGTCCAAATCAAATATCTAAAGAGGCGTACAGCCGAACTCGAGATTACTTTTTAGGAGAGAGCTTAAAGCCTGTGGATAATATCCCTGACCTGTTGGCAGAGAACCGAAAAATTGCTCTTAGTCTGGCGGAGAGCATTATGGAACTGGTTGGCGTCATTGCCGCCCACTTTGGTATTCCTACAATGGAGCTGGTTATGGAAGCTCTTCCGGAAAGCACTCTGGAATTGGAAGCAGACGGGATACGGGAAAAAGCAGCTGCCAAAACCTACCTGGATTTAAGGGGTTCGATACCACTAACTGAAATCTGTCAAGGCACCCACGCCTATCCCATCCCTACGCTGCATTGTGTAGCGGAGGAAATCCAACGGCGGGCGCGCTTTGCTGCTTTCTCCCCTCATGATCCACTGCTGAAACGAATTTTCTGCGGCTTTGACGATGACAGCAGCGGCACTGTCAAAGACCAGGAAGACGGTGGGCAGAAAGACAACTAACCTAATAAGGAGATTTGAATTATATGAAGGAAATGGATAAACGCACACAAGAAGTTATTCACCTGTTGCGGGAAATGTTTGGAGAAGGCATCGACTTTGTATACTCAGATTGCTATCAGACAAATGAGACTTTCTCCGGTATTTCTATGCAGCTGCCTGATTCCTCCGCCGCTATGCCAACGGTTTGTCTGGATGATATGTCCGCTGACGCATCCTACGCGGAGATCGCCAATATTGCGGCGGTCATTTTTCAGGAAGCACTGCACAATCTTAAAATTAGCCAGCAGTTCTTTCCCAACATGACCCGTGAGAGTATCCTGGAGAATGTGGTTTTGCAGGCACTGGGCAGAGAACGGAACCGGCAGCTCCTCAACGCACATCCACACTTCGACTGTCTCGATCTGGCGGGGGTCTTTCGTATGCCGGTCAGTGCCTACAGTGTGGGGTCTCTACAGACTGTGCTGATTTCCAATCAGATTGCAGAACAGTTCAGCCTTTCCATCGAAGAACTGATGGAGGCTGCCAGGGAAAACACGATCAACAAATTTGGTGTTGAACTGCTTTCGTCCAGTGATCTGCTCAGCATCTTCTTTCATGGACGGCAGCAGACTGCAGAATCCTTCGAGCAGGCAGCAATGACAGAGCCGGGCTTGTACACACTCACCAACAAGATCCGTATTAACGGTGCCGCTTTGATGCTGATCCCAGATATCCTGGCGCAGATCGCAGAAAAAGCGAAGACGGATTTCTTTATTATTCCGTCCAGCATACATGATGTTCTAATTGCTAAAGATGACGGCTCCGTTCTCATTCAGCAGTTGAAAAAGACGGTTTCCGAAAACAACCGCAAAGGTATTCTTGTTAAGCCAAAGGATGTTTTATCCGACAGCGTATATTTCTACAGCCGCAAAAACTTATCGCTGAGTCTTGCTTAACTCTCAAACAATGACATTCCCCATAATGCAGAATACTTTGATATATCTGCATTATGGGGCTTTCTAAAATTACCACAGGCACTTATTATTTAGAAATTCATTTTCCAAAACAATGGTCAGAAACCACCGCCTTCAGG
>CAMWQV010000338.1 GCA_947176425.1 uncultured Clostridia bacterium | reverse complement strand
CTTCCGCGCACCGAATCTTTGTGTCCTTATTCATTAAGATTCCGAAAGTTCATGAATCATTTTTTAGTCTGGATTCGCTTATGACAGTTTGCCGGGTACTATCGTGCAGCAGCGATTATCTCCTGTAAGGTCTGATTGAGACGATCATTGCAGCAGAGAATTAGCGGACCAGAATAGCGTATAAGATTTGCACCTCAAGAAGTATACCCGTGGAACTATCTTATAGTGGCTATTTTATCATACTTATAGATATGATTGCAACAACAAATTATCCTCATTTGCGATAAGTTTCAATTGTTTGCTCTGCAAATAGAATCCGGTCAAAGTGTGCAGGTCGTTCCGCCGAATCTGTTCGGCCTGCTGTCGGAGGTCTTCGTCCGGCGGCACAGCCTTGACCGAGTAGGGATTTGTTCTGCGAGACAGCCGGTAGAGTTCTTCCACGGCCTCATCACAAAATAGTGCGAACCGGTATTCCTGTCCTGTTACCAGCAGGATTCCCCGCAGCAGATCGTCCTCTTGCCCCAAGTCGATGTGAAAGATCAGGCTGACCAATTCCGGTGTACCGATTTTCTCTCCAACCGCTTGAAAGCCGTCCTGCATAACGCTGAAAAACAGAGGTTTCTGTACTTTACTGCCCTGTATCTGGCTGGAATCGCTTATCAATTCCAGCTCATAGTCCAGAATGCTGCAAAATCGGTTTCCGTGGAGAAAGTATCCATTCTGCGGTGTCAGAAATACCGCCTTTTTGTGATTTCGGTCCGGGTCCTGCTCGTACTTCTTTAGAACGGCCAGAATCGGGTCGCCCTTGTTCCTGGGCATTTTGTTCACCTCCTGGCCTTTATTCTAACGCAATCCTGTACGCTTGGGAACCCAAGTTACTTCCAAAATAAAAATTTTATTTTGGATGCAACTTCCCTGGCGCTTTCCATCGAAGTATGCTATGCTGGAGAGAAACACACACAAGGAGATGATTCATTATGCTGCACTTTGATCCGAACGACCCCCTTGACCGCCTTTTGAAACAGGAACTGGATGGTCAACCTACATCTCTCGATGAATTTTTAGGCGTTGTTATGGATTGGATAGATGGTGAGGAAGACTTTGACCCCGGTCAGATCTTGCGGGACAGGGGCTTGAACAAAGAAGATATCCTGCCAAAAGCAGTTGCTTATCGTGCGGATTTTCGTACATATATGATGGAAAAAGGACTGCCCCTGGATGACCGTTTCGGGTTGTGCCGGCAGCTCAGTCAGCTGGCAGAGTCGGAACCGTCCGCGGAACTTCTGCGCGTTTATTGTGACGTGCTGTGCGGTATTGAGTTTCTCCTTGACGAAGAGCCACCGGATATTGATGAAGACTATGAGAACTGGCTGTGCGTGGCTTATCTCAACTTTCTCTCCGACCGGGACGAACTGTTGGCTGCTTTTACAGAGAGGCAGAAGCTGGCAGGGAAATTTGCAGAAGTTGTCAAACAAAAAGGCAGCCCACGTCCTGTGAGCTGCGATACAGAAAGAAAACATGCCATTTTACGATGCTTTACGGAGTGTTTTGATATGCCGCCAAAGGGTGACGGCAATGTGCTTTTGAATAATCTGGAAGCCTATCTGCAAATCATTTCCGCCTCGCCAGTCCTGCGGTCAGTCGAACCGCTGATTCTGTTCCGGCTGCTGACACGCCGTCAGAGTTATATGTGCAGCACACCGGATCTGAAAGTGAATCTGTCCGCTCTTTGGAAAAAAGATCCGAGCAGTGTTGGCAGGAATAATGGCAAAAACTATAAGAAATATTGGGCGAACTTAACCTTTTTTCATCGTCTGGTTTGCCTCTATCAAGAAGACCAGGAAGTTGATCTGCCGCTGTGCTGGTATGGACTGGAACAAATAACCGTCCTCGGCAATTTCTATTGGAACGAAGTTGATGACGGCCGGGAATATTTGGGTCAGGAAAGGCTAATGCCGTTTTTGAAACCAGTTGAGGAGTTGGTTGAAGATGCCTTGTTTTCCTGCTTTGAAAATGGCGCTGGTGACAATATCATGTTGGAAGACAGCGGCCTGACCTTTGAAGAACTGGAAGATTTTCAGACTGATCCCAATCCCTTGGTCAGCAGAGAACTGAACAAAATTGCGGACTATATGAACGACCATGCCATTGAATTGACCAACCGCTTTTCGCAGGCAGATACGGCAGCAGTGCGGGAACTTTGCCGGGATGTTTTAGAGCAGAGCGCTCTCTCAGGACGCGTTGGGATCGAAGGTCATGTGCCGCTGTTTCTGGCCACGATCAATGGGGGATTGATGGAGTTTCAGGATTATTATGCAAATCAATACCTGATCCAAGCCGGTCATGCTCTGACGGACAAGCCCCTTGCGGGAACGCCAGAACCGACTGAATGATATCGGACAGCCTGTCCAACTGTTCAGCAGAGAGGTCACGCACCAGTAGCTGGAGCCGTTCCATAGCGGCATTTCTGGCCGGGATGGGGGTATCCGGTTCATCGGCAAACAGTTCCCCCAGAGAAATGTTGAGAGCTTTGACGATCTTCTCCAGTGTCGTAATGGTTGGGCTTTTCAAGCTCCGTTCCAAGTGGCCTAGAAAGGCCGTATTGATACCCGCTTGCAGGGCAGGCTGTTCCTGACTGAGACCGCGCAACCGCCGGAAATATCGGATTCGTGCGCCAACGTTCATATGCGCCATTCTTTCACCGCCTTTTGTATGTAGCATACCCGCTCTTTCAGTATTCTACAAACGGCAACAAATATAGAGTATAAATACTAATAGAAACACCCCTCTAGTCTGTCCAATTGAGACAAACCAGAGGGGGCAATTTATGCTATTTATTTTTATGCCGCCGCATTGGCGTTGATCCTGTCAATCACTGCCCGAATACCCAACCAAATGGTGGGATCGGTAAACACTTCCACAACACTGCCCTGGTCGGTGAAAGGTGCTCCCTGGAGGACAGACAAGTCTTTCATCATGCCATTTTGGACAATATACTCCACAATTTGGTTGACAAAATAA
Source organism: uncultured Clostridia bacterium (assembly GCA_947176425.1). Classification (GTDB taxonomy): domain Bacteria; phylum Bacillota; class Clostridia; order Oscillospirales; family Oscillospiraceae; genus Pelethomonas. Next base: position 986 of record CAMWQV010000338.1, on the reverse strand, counting down.
ATCTGGCGGCTATCCAGCTTTGCACTGTTCAGGTATTCCGAAAAAGCCTCCTTCGCCGCTCGCATATCCAAGCAGACAATCTCCTGGACGAACTCTCCTAAAGGTTTGGCACCCAGCTCCGTCTCATAATCCTGCCGGGTTCCCACCTCACTCCAGAGAATATGCTCCAGCGCACCCACATCCTCCTGTGTCAGAGGGATATTGCTTTTCAGTTTGGCAATGACCGCCTCGTCCTGATGCTGACGGACGTAAAACTCCGCCTTGGCTTTATAGTTTTTCAGATCGTCGTTTTCCAGCTCTGCTGCCTTCCAATCCATGGACAGGATTTCATCATCAAAGTTGGTATCATACCGCTCCCCGTCTCTGGGGAGGTATTTCATCAAATCCCGCAAGCATTTCCGAATGTACTCAAACTCATCGACCCCGGCATTTTCTATATAATCGGTATGCAGAATCTTGTCAATCAATTCAGACTGCGCTTGGATTGCCGGAATATTGGCTACCCCGGCAATGCCGCTGACCTTTTTCAGCAAGTCCGTTTTGGCCCGTGAATAAGGCTTTCCCGCCAAAACAGCTAGCTCCATGCCGTACATCAAAGCGTCGAACCGCAGAGCCTTGGCGTTGTCCTCGTCTGGAAGAATCAGCGGAACCAACTCCGCTTCCATGTTCAGCGTGTCCTCGTAACTAAGCGCAATGTAATTTTCTGGAGCAGAAAACCGTTCCACATACTTCAAATGCTGACGCACAGCGAAATTTTCCCTGTTGAGCCCCTGTACCTTGCGTACCATATCGGCCACAAGACTTTGACGAAACGCCGTCAGCTCCGGCGTTTGATAGTCCAGCTCCTGGAGCTTGAACGCTATTTGAGCCTTCAGCCGGAACAGTGCGCCCTGAAGCGTTGTCTGGCTGGCGGCAGGCTTTTCCTTGCACATCCGGAAAAACTCAAAATTCCCGCAAAAATCGAAGATATAGAACTTTTCTTTATC
>CAMWQV010000337.1 GCA_947176425.1 uncultured Clostridia bacterium | reverse complement strand
ATAGGGCAAAGAATATGGAAATGAGGATTGGGGATGCCGCCGGCTTTTTTGTCCGGCTGGTGGATGGCAAAGTCGGCAATCATGCCCCGGCTAACAAGCTGCTCGGACACAAACTGCCTTGCAAGAGCGATATTTTCCTCAAGAGGAAGTTCGTTCTGCAAGGCAATGTCAAAACTATACGCCAGCTGTGCTTTCTTGCCGCGCTCGGCTTTCTCTACGGCGTTCCAGAGGGTGGCGCGGTTTTGGTACTCGGTGGGAGCCTGGGGCGGCAGGAGAATGTCTGTGCAAATTACGCCGCCCTTGTGGGTGTAGTCGCTGACCTCACCGTAATATTCGCTGTAAAGTTTTTCGCCAGAACGATAGGCAGCGGATGTAATGGCAGACTGTCCAGCACTCCGTTTGACTTGGGTGACGTGGAAATGGAATAAAGACAATTATCCATCCTCCTGCTGGTCGGTGGCGTGGCTCACCAGGGCAGCAACTTCCGGCAGGGAAAAGATTTGCTCTACCAGAGTACGGAAGGAATTTTGACTCATGCTACGCACTTCCGGAACCACGCTTTCTACTTCCGCCCCACGGGTGATTAGGCGGTGGTTTCGCTTCTTCCTCTCACCCTCGGTGAGGTAGCGGATGCGGTTCTCTAACCGCTGGCATTGGTGTTGATACTGCTCCCGTTTGAGAACGGCTTCATCATGTTCTTTTTGCAGTTCTTCCATTGATTTCTTCATCAAAATTAACCTCCTTAAGTTTTGATTTTTTAACAAAAAGACCGCTTTACTTGTGAAAGTAAAACGGCCTGCTGAACAATATTGGATTACACCATATAGGTGGGGGATAGCCGCGAAGCGGCGCAAGGGGCAGCGGCCCCTTGACCGGAGCGCAGCGACGCAAACGGCCCCGACTTTCGGAAGTCAGGGCCGTGTCTCGCAGAGCGCAATTCATACATGGCCTACAGCCATGTATAGAAGTGCGCCATTGTTCCAATGGATTTTAAGATACCGAACCAAAATGCCGGTTTACCAATTCTTCTAATGTCCCTGCTTTTGCTGCTTCTGCCGCGTCAGCCTGGACAAAATTGTGTGTACTGACTTTTAATTCTTCATCAAATCCCAAAATGTAATTTGTGGCAATCAGATAGATAATGCGTGTTGGAGCCATACCATAAACCTGCTTTTGCAGAATATGACGGATACGTTCCTTCTCGTTGGGGAAAGCTGTCTTTAGGCCATAACTCTGATAGAGCCGCTTTACGATTTCCGTAATATAAAGTCCTGACTTCATATACAGGTCTGCAAATGTCTTATCGGGATCGTCAAAACAACCGGGATTATTTTCCTCCAACTGGTCAACCATCATCGAAACTACCCAGCGTGGCGTAAATATCTGATTAGTTTTTTGCGGTGGAATGTAGTCAAAAATGTCTTCTTCCTGGCTCTCGTCAAAATAGTCCGCCAACTGCTGTTTCTTCCTCCAAAATTCTTCAACAGAATCGTTGAATACAACCTCGTCAAACAACCGCCCTTCAAACCAAGCTGATTTTCCCGTTTCAGGATCAGTGTACTCACCGCCGTCCCGCAAAAAACGGAAGTCCGACATAGTAATCCCAGTCACTTCAAGAAATACATCTCCCTCAGTATATTTATCGAAATTGGCCAACGTCAGATGTCCGTCTCCATAGGCCATAATAAAGCTGGGAATCGTGCGGGAAAACCCTCGCAGATGCGCACGGACTTCATCCTCTACAGACTGCTTTTCCTGCTCGGCCTTGTGATGCTCTAACTGCTCAATCACTTCTTTCGGTTTTTCCTTAACGGTATTTTGAACAGTTTCCTGAATTGTCTCCATAAACACTGTCATGGCATTATCCATACTGGCCTGGAACTCCGCTTCAGCCTGCCGCATTTCTTGGGCTGACACGGCTGTTTTCTGCTTGCGCTCCAAGTCAGCCTGTGCAATTCTGGCCTGCTGCTCGTAATCGCCCTGGATTTTTTCAAAAGTGTGGTCGATTTCTTTTTCAACCTGACGTTCTAAACGTCCCGTTGCACCTTTCTTTACACCGTATTCCTCTGCGGCAGGAGCTAAGACTTGTGACTTCAAGTTATCCTTGATTGTACTGGCAAGCCCTTGAACGTGTCGGCCAACTGCTGCGATATCCTTACTTCCGGCAATCGCTTCGACTTTCTCCTGTGCATCCTGCAAAATTGTCTCATAAACCTTCGGCCCAAACAAATCCTGTGTTTTCCCGATAACGACCTCGCCAGGAATTTCTACCTCCCCATTTTCATCTCCAGATACCTTGTCCATGCCGGACAGCTTCCCACGGTCAATTTTCTTTCCTTCTTCATGGGCAGGAGTAAGTTTTTCCACAATCTCTCGGACAATAGCGGGTGCGCCAAACACATTGCTGATATTCTGAAACAGGAAGTTTGACATAAAGCCCCGGCGGACAACCTCCTGACTTTTCAACCGGCGTGGGAGGGAAAGAACAGCGGCAGCATCCAATTCCGTCATTTTGCCCTCTGTATCCTCGCCTAAAACCGGAAAGAAATTCAGCAGCCGTTTGATATTCTCTTTCCGGCTGTCCGATGTGCCGCGCCCGCCTACCGTATCTACGGAAAGATTGTTTGCAAACTCATCAAATATAATCAGCGTTCGGGCCGGGTCAAAATCAAATACATAGGCTGTTTCTTTCCGAAAACGCTGCCCATCCCTGGTCAGAATACACGGATTCTGCGCCCGGAAAGCAGCCTGCATATAGGACGATGGACTTTTCATATTGCAGAGCATCAGCACACCGCTCCACTCCGGGACGGTAACGCCAACGGTAAGCTGTCCCACTGTCAGGGTAATGGTTTTCTCATAATTGGCAACCGCATCTTTCACCTTATTAAACGCTTTTGCCGTCTGCTCATCTTCATCACCACGGCCATCACCGGCAGCTAACACGACTCTATATTCATGAAACACTTCATCCTCGCGCAGCAGCTTCTCCAGAGCCTTTGCACTGGCAACTCTGTTGAGATACCACATGGTATGGGATAACTCCTGCCGCAGTTCCGGGGTAGAAAACGGATACTTTTCCTGTGTTGTCAGTGCATGAAGAAACTTTCTGATATCTTCCTCGTGGATAAATTTCCCGTTCTCAGCAGCAGCAAAAAATTCGTTGAGGTCAAAAGCGTAATCAATCGTGTCGCCCTCGTCTGAAAGATCAAGTCCGCGCTCAATCTGCTCCTGAATCATGCCGGAAAGCTGATAGGTAAACATAGTCAGCCGGGGCAATGTTTCATAGGGATTGCTGTCCTCACCATTCCAATTTTCCTTTGCTTCCTGCTCGTCCGCATAAGACCAGTTAAAAATCTGCTCTTTCGCAAACTGTTCACTTGCAAGAGCCTTGAATGGAGTGCCGGAAAGATACAGTGTGTGTTTGCGTTTGATATTGCGGAACGCCCGGTCTGTCCGCATTGTGTCCACGCCCTCCTGGGCTTCGTCCACGATCAACAGGTCAAACTCCAAGTCGCTTATCCATTTCAATTTGTCATACTGCCCCCCAAAATAAACAGAGCCTTTCAAACCTTGCAGGGATTCAAAAGCAATCATATGTTTTGGAGTTCCTCCATCACGCTGACGCATGGACAGAAGAAAATCATCCCTTGACATGACGCCTTTTTTACCCTTTAGCGCGTCTGTATCGGAAACAAAACTAAACTCTCCCCGCCAGCCGATGAACCGGAAAAAATCATCCGCCCAAGAGTTGGAGATGCTGGGCCGGTTGGTAACAATCAGCACTTTCGTAAAATTCATCTGGCGAACCAAATCGTATGCCGTCAGGGTTTTGCCAAACAGTGGCTTGGCGTTACAAAGAAATTCCGTACCGCCATTATCAAAGTAGGCTTTGGTCGTGGAAACGGCTTCCTGCTGTTCCTTCCGAAGATCATAGGTCAGCTTCTCTGTCCACACCATTTCACGGCGGGAAAATGTGTTGAAATGCTTTTGAGAGGTCGGCCCATCCACTTT
>CAMWQV010000336.1 GCA_947176425.1 uncultured Clostridia bacterium | reverse complement strand
TGCGATGACAGCGTTTGTGCCGAAATTTGCCTGGTCTTCCACGTCTGCATGATCCATTTTATGCAGGCGGTCCAGCATCGCCGCCGCAGAACTGCGCTGGAGCAGCTCGCCGAACTGCGGCAGTACAGACCCGATGATATGCAGCAGCTCGTCTACATCGGCTGCGGTATGTTCTTCCGCGCTGCTGATTCGTTCCCAGGCAGCGGTCTCGTCCTCATCCAGCGTGATATCCGGATAGACCGTACTGATTGCGGTGACGGCATTGCAGAGATAAGCGGCGCGCTTTTCGGTATTCAGGCTGGTGAGGGACTTATTGATCTGCTGTTCCACCCAGGCGGCGTCCACGTTATGCTGCATGGCGTCGTAAACGCTCTGCACGCCGTCCAACAGCGCCTGCGCGTCTTCCCGTACCGCCTGTGTGTCCAGTGTGGGAATTCGGGCGAAAAGGATATCATCCAGCGGCGTGCCGGCTTCCAGTTCCTGCTGAATCTTTCTGCTCAGCCAGACGCTTTTCATACCGTGCCGGAACTCGACGGCGGCTTCCCCGGACCGGTCGGCTAATTTGATCGCTTTTTTCTTAATGTTCTTTGTGATACTCATTTTTGTATTCCTCCTGTTGTAATTGTATTTTTTCACTGGTTTTGAACTGACTACAGTATACAACAAGAGCCGCGAATCTGTCATTAACAAAAAATGTTACCCTGTCAGGCCCGTTCCCGGAAAATTTCCTGTTCCGGTTCGCTGTCGAAAAATTCTTCTTCCGCTGCTTCCTCCGGCGCGTCCTCCGTTACCGGCGCGGCCAGAACCGGCAAAACGGCAGGGATTACAACGGAACAGCCGGTCAGAAAAGAAAACTCGTTCAGGAAAAGGGCCAGCAGCGATAAAAGACGCGTCTGTACTGCCGCGGCGCTCTCCAGGCGGAACGGAGAAAGCAGCAGAAACAGCAGTGATGATACGAGCCGCGGCAAAAGTCCCCTGTATCCTGCCGCCGACGCCGCTGCCTCTGCCGATACCGCCGCGATTTCCTCCGGCGTTTCCCCGGGCGTCTCGACATACACCGCGATTGCGGCAGCCGCAGCCGCCTGTTGATAAGAAGCTACGGCTTCCCCGCAGTCCGGGACGGTCAAATCCGTACAGAGCTGCCGGGCGGCGTACTCCATCGCCGCCGCCGTTCGGGACTCCAGCTCCGGCAGAGGCAGACGCACTGCGCGCAGCCGGACTTTTTGCGTCCATGCGCCGCCGTTGACGCCCTCCAGAATATACAGCAAAATCCCCCGGCGTTCCGTTTCCGTATACGGTCCCAGACGTTCCCGCAGGTCTTCCAGCGTATCCCAGCCATCCAGCAAACGGAAAAAATGTTCCTGTTCCAGCTGCATTTTCAGCGCCGCCGTCTCGGAACAGCCCGCAGTCCGGAACAGCTCCATACGGAACTCGCTGCCCCAGATATCCGCGCTGTTTTCAGAGATTCCGCACAGGCGGCGGTAATGTTTCTGCCATTGTTTCTGATCCATTTCTAATTCCCCCATTCGCCGGTATACAGTCCCTCCCGCAGAAAGCGTCTGATGTCTTCAGAGGACTGCACAGGCGTCTGCAAATGTTCTATGACGATGCCGTCCGGTTCTCCGGGAACAAACCGGTAGCCTGCCAGCGCGAGAAAGACGATACCTTCCGGATAATTCATTGAAAACAGTACGGCGAGTATCATCATATGCACGCGTTTCAGACGGTTCTGCGGTACGGCGGCAAAACCGTTTTCTTCCGCCTCCGTCCAGGCCCGCCGCCAGGCATACCAGGTATTCATATGCACCCCAATCTCCTGTTCCGCGAGGTCCGGAATCAGAATCGACGCTTCCCCTGCCAGATGATTGATGACCGGATACAGCCGGTGCGGCTGGTCCCCGAAACGGCTGGCAGCAGCCGGCAGTTCCAGCCATTGCAGTTCCGGTATGTCCCGGCGCTGTTCCGGCCCCAGCAGGGAACCCAGCAGCCGCAGGCAGTCGTTTTCCGGACCATCTTCCCGTCCGGCGGTGGAGATTCCAGGGTCCAGGGCGTACAGCATGTTTTCCCAGAAACGGCCCAGGGAAGCGTCCCGAAACAAACCGCAGATACGTCTGATTTGTTCCGGCGTCAGGCTCGCCTCGCCCTTCTCCAGACGCCGCCGCTGCATTTTATTTGTAACGCCCAGCGCGCCGCCGTAGTCGCTCTTGCGGACCGTTTCCCGCGCGGTACTGCGTTTCAGAATTGCGGTGCAGACGTTTTCCAAGGATTGATACCGGTCCGGGTCCTCCCGCAGTTCGCCGCCCAGCGAGGCACAGTGCCGGAGCTGCCGGATGACTGCATCACCGTCCGGACAGCGGCGTGCGGCCTTCTCCAGAAGAACCAGGTTTTCCGACGGCGTCAGCGCTGTCAGAATACGGATACTTGCCTGCTGTGCGGCTACGGCGTCTATACGGCTGTTCAATGCTTTTTCACCACCTGATCGAATTATGTCTGTCATTATAGCAAAACGGCCTGTCTGTGGCAACCGTTTCCGCTATGTGAAAAACTCATTCAGCAGAAATTGACAAAATCCGATTATATAAGCCGTCCAGCGTGGACGGACAGAAGTGCGCACTGTTGTATAAAAGGCGGTTATCTCATTTTCCCCTTGCGAATTTCCAATGAGGGGAGGTGAGGCGCGTGTGGAAAGAACGCTTATGGCGGCTCCTGTTAACGATTGCTTTTGCAGTCTGGACGATGCTGCGTTTGACTACATATGCGTGTTAGCCGCCCGGTTGCGCCCCGGACGGCTAACATAAGTTGGTCTGATGGTTTGAGCTGACCGCCATGCAGCGGCGCCCTTCTGTTTTTTATGATAAACGAGAGTTCGGGCTTTGTCAAGAAAAATGACGGCCAGATTTTTTTTGTCAGTTAGCCTTCTGGACAGTCTCCAGTTCCCAGGCGCCGGTGTTGGTGGAGTGCTTGATGTAAGCGGTGTCGCGGATGGCGTCGCCGTTGGAGTCAAAGGCAACGTTGCCGGAAACGCCGGAGTAGGTCACACCGGGCAGCGCGGCCTTGACAGCGGCGGGGTCGGCGGAACCGGCGGCCTTGATGGCCTCCAGAGCCACATAGTAGGCGTCATAGCCCATAGCGGAGACAGCGGCGATGGTGTCGTTGCCGCCGTTTGCTTCACGGGCGGCGGTGTTGGTGTTGATATAGTTCTTGATGCTCTCATCAAAAGCGGGGGCGCCGCCCTCCTGATAGAAGGTGGACACATACAGCTGGATGCCGGTATCAAGAGCGGCGTCCAGAACCAGGTTGTCGTCCAGGGTGTCGGAGCCAAGGAAGGGCGCGGTGATGCCAAGCTCCTGGGCCTGGGTGATAATCTCGGTGGCGTAGGCAATGGACACGGGGGTGAAGATGACGTCAGCGCCCTCAGCCTTGGCCTTGTTCAGGTAGGCGTTAAAGTCGGCGCTGTCGGTGGGGAAGGAGTCAGCGATGACACTGCCGCCGTTGGCCTCAAAAATCTCCGTGAAGAAGGCGATCAGGCCCTGGTCATACTCGTTGCCGCTCTCGCCCAGGCAGTAGGCGGTCTTGGCCTGGAACTTGTCCATGGCGAAGTCAGCCAGCACCTGAGCCTGGAAGTTGTCCAGGAAGCAGAGACGGAAGTAGTGGTCATTGCCGGCGGTTACGCTGGGGTTGGTGCAGCTCACACCCAAGGCGGCGATGCCTGCGTCCTTAAAGGTGTCGCTGGCGGCCATGGACACGCTGGAGCCGTAGGAACCCAGGACGATGACCACGTCCTGCGCCAGCAGGTCGGCGGCGGCAGTGGGGGCCTTATCGGCGGCGGAGCCGTTGTCGGCACGGACCAGCTGGACGTTGTAGACCTCGCCGCCGATCTCCACCGTGGGAGTCTCGACGTTGGCGTACTCCATGCCCAGGGTCTCCTTCTTGCCGCCGGAGGCGGAGTCGCCGGAGGCGGGCTCGAAGGCGCCGATCCGGATAAACTTGGTGCTGGTAGTAGCCGGAGCGCTGGAGTTGCTG
>CAMWQV010000335.1 GCA_947176425.1 uncultured Clostridia bacterium | reverse complement strand
TATCTGTGGTCGGGTTTTTGAAGTAGGGGATTCCCTGGACGCCCTTGCCCTTGATGGAAAACACGCACCGGTCGAACTTGTCTACCGTGAACCGATAGACCTGTACGGAGCGGTAGCCGCTGTCGATGCAGCAGGCGGCGATTTGCAGGGTCGTCCCATCTTTTTTATGGAAGGAGAGTTGCAGAAAAACGTCCAGGTCTGCCCAAACCTTTTCTTCCTTTGTATCGCCGTATATCTTTTGATACCGGATTCCCCAGCTCTCTTTGCCAACGCCCCAGCCCACAACTTCTACCTCGAAACGGTCCTTTTGAACGTCCACGGCAGCAGTCAGCACCAGCACGCCGTCTGGCACCTCTGCGTCGTACAGTTCCCGGCGGCTTATCAGCTTGTTTCCGTCTATGCACTCTCCCGGCTCTTCCCACGTCTCGCCAAGCTCGGTGTTGGTCCATGTTTTCATCTCCTCGATGTTGCCAAGGGCCAACTGCTCACTTGCGGAAATGAATTTGTCCACCACGTCTTTCCATCCGCAGAAATTGGACGCCAGAGTATTCAGGTGGAAGCCGCGCGTCTCGGCGGTTGGATTCTCTGCCCGGAAGCGTCCCAGCTTTCCTTGCTCCTTCCAGGCGTATTCTCCGAACCGTTCCCCGCACCGTTCGCATTTGTAGAGGATTGGCTTAGACGGGTCTGCGCGATAATCCTCAAAGTCCAGGCTGCTCCATGCCAGCGGTTGATAATGGCCGCACCCAGGACAAGGGACAGTCCACTCTTCCCGCGTGCTTTCCAGAAATTCCTTTTCAATTTTGCTGTGTCCCTTGATAGTCGGCGTGGAGACGATCACAGTTTTCTTATCCCAAAACGTGGTTTGCCGTTTCTGTGCCAGCAAAAGGGGATCACCTTCTGTACCGGCGCTCTCCGGGTAGCCGTCTACTTCGTCAGCCAGCAGCACTTTGATAGGCCGCATACGCAGACCCACGGGGCTGTTGGCTCCCACGATGGTCACATGACCGCCGGGGAAGTTCTTCTTCAAAATCGTGTTGCCGCTGTACCGGCTCTTTGTATCCACCAGCCCCCGCAATACTGGTGTGTCCCGTATCATAGGCGCAAGGTTATCTTTTGATAGGGTCTGCGCCATATCAAGCGTTGGCTCCATTACCATAACAGGGCACGGGTAGTAGTGCATATAGTATCCCAGTACATTCATCAGCATAGCGGTCTTTCCAATCTGCGCGGCGGTCATAAGGACCACTTTGCGTACATGATGGTTCCCGATGGCATCCATGATCTCCCGTTGGTATGGTGCATTGTCTGTATGCCAGCGCGCCGTGCCGTTGTTACTTTCCGCCGACAACACTCTGTATTTGTCCGCCCACTGGGATAGCGTCAGTGCTGGAGGCGGACGCAGGTAGGAGATACACCGGACGAACATTTCCTCTGTCTGCGGTGCAAGCTCGACTATCCACATTCTTTTCTCGTTGTCGTCCATCATTGGTTATCCGTCTTCCTCTTCTTCCTCGTCTTCGCTCTTGAGCGCAAAGGCCACATCGAAGTGAGACAGTTCCTCCAGTGTCTCGTCTATGGCCGCTTTGAGTTTGTCGTGTATGCCCGCTTGGTTGCCACCCATCTGCGACAGTTCCCCGGACAGCTTCGCGGGCAGGCCGGAGAAGCGTCCGCGCATATTCAGGCATAACGCGGTCAGGCCCTTTTCGATGTCCCCTGTACTGTGCAGATTGCCCCGGCGTTCTTCGTTCTCCATGTCTGCCGCCTCGCGCTTTGCCCGCGTGAGCATGGCCCTCTCGTCGTTCAGGTTGGTGTTCCCGCTTCCCTTGCGCAGATAGGATATATACCGCACCACCGATGATTTCAAGTCATAAAGCCCAGACATTTTCTCAACAAGCACACCCTCGTCCCGCAGCTGGCGGACCCGTCGCGGCGTCACAGCCAACCAGTCGGCCACTACCTTGCTCGTGTACAATTTCACTTTTCATCCTCCACTTCTACGCCGGTCAGGTCGTCCGGCTCCACACCGTCCACGTCCACACTGTTAGCGGCCCGCATACGCAGAATGTCAAGCCGCTGCCGCTCCAGCTCAAAGCGTGTCGCGCTTTCATCCAGCACCCGCAAGCTGTCTGTAATTTTGGCAATACGGCCCTGTACCTTATAAAGCGCTTCCTGCAAACTCTGTATCCGCTTAAATGCGCTGTCGCTGAAACGCATGGTCGTTGAGTTCTTCCCGCGTATTTCGGTCATGGCGCTTAGATACACAGCTCCTTCTTCCGCCTGCTCATACTCCGTGATCCTGGAAATGATTTTATGTTCCCGGAATTTCAGGATTTTCATTTCATGTTCAAGTGCTGCCCGAACCTCCAGCGGCGTTTTCTCCACCAGCTTCTTTTCCTCGTCGGTCAGCTTATCAAAAAGGACGGTGCTGTATGCTCCGTCCTTTTCTGCGTTCTTATTTCCTGGCGGTGCGCCCCGATGGGACCCCGCCGCGTTTTTCTTTCCCTTGCTGTTTGTGTTTCCCGGCTGTCCGCCCCGCTTCTTCTTCGGCGGAGGCGGCACGGCTTCGTCCCACTTCTCCCTGTTTTTCCTGTTCCGCAACGTCTGGTATTTTACACCCAGCCTTTCAGACAATTCTTTCAGATTGACCTTTTCATCGTTGGCCCGGCGTGCAATATATTCAACTCTTGCGGTTTCCCATACGTTGGCCCGCTCCGCCACAACGCCGCACCTCCCGCAGAAATAGAAAAGGCCCACGGCGTTTCCGCCGCAGGTCATTTATACACGATAGCATTATAGCACAGAAAACTTGCCATAGTTGGCCACTTTTGAAATTTAACAATTTATTCATATTTTTATTCCCTCGCCGTTTTTACCCCCTTCTTTTTTTCAGTTCCATCCGGGGGAAGGGCGAAAAAAATCCTCACATCTAAAAAAAACTTGCGCTTCCGAACCCGCAGACTTTAGAAACCCCGCCGGGAGTACCTACGCATGAGGGCGCACGACGCGCAGGTACGCGGGCGCGTGTGCGCGTTGTTGGTAGCGGGCGCGTTTGGTATTCTTCCGGCCTGTGGGCAGGTCCCGCCGTGCTGTCATCGTGCCGCCGCGCCTTTGTGTGGCGTGGGTCTTGGCTGTGGCGGTGGTGGAGTTGTTGCGTGGGGCTGGTGCTGGTTGTGGTGTTGCTGGTCTCTCTGGTGCTGCTGATAGTGGCGGCTGTCCTTCCTTGTCGGCTGTTCTCTTGTGGCTTCTGCACTGGTCTATTGGCTGGTGTTTTTCGTCGTTTTTGTTCATTCTGTGGTTTGGCTTGCGGTGCTGGTTGGTTTAGGCGGTCGATGGGGGATTATAGGGGGCTTATATATCCCCTGTATCGTAAAACTATACCGTGCGCATAAAATCCCTTCCGGCGGTGCTGGGCGGCGGTGGCGGTCTCTTTTTTTGCGTACTTTTCGACTGCTTTCCGCCGGTTTTGCCGGTGCTTCTGCCGTGCTTTTCGGCTGCTGTTTTTTTGGAGATTTTCCCCTATTGTTTCCGTTGGCTTTCAGTCGGGCGGCTTCTTCTGCTTTTGGTTTGGGCTTGATGATCTGCTGGGGTCTGTTTGTCAGCTCTCTGTACACGGATTTTCCCCACGGAAATTTCTGCAGATAATTCGCCGGACTTTTTCGGCTGTGTTAGACTGGGCCGACTTACAGCAGGTGGGCAACGCCGGACCGACTCCCGACGGAATGCAGCGGACGGGCACGCCGGAACAGCTCCCGGCGGTTTCGTTTGTCTGTTCTGTGTGCTTTTTTCCACTTTTCCCGGCGTCCATTTTTCGCCGGAAGGGGTTTTATGCGCGCGGTATCAAGTCTCATACATGGGTTATATTTACCCCCTATTATCCCCCAAAACGAAAAAAGGGCAGGCCCGTCGGCCCGCCCTCCTGTTTTTCGTCCTATTCTGTTCCCGTGTTTGGCTCTTGATCGTCGGCTTGGTCGCGTTCCATGCGTTCCGTCACAGCCTGCAAAATGTAGCCTTGCAAGCTTTGGCC
>CAMWQV010000334.1 GCA_947176425.1 uncultured Clostridia bacterium | reverse complement strand
GTATTGCGGATATAGCCTAAATTGGTGTCATACGCCACAGAATTTTCATGTTTGCTGGTCAGCAGCGTCCCGTGATGCGTCCCCAGGGTAAAGCGAACCATTCTGCCGTTTTTCAGGATATAGTTGTTGATGACAGAGGCCATAACCGTTTTGTCGGCCCCGGCCAATGCGCAGACCGACCACGCCGCCAAAATATTATACACATTGTAAATACTGCGGAACGCCAAATCGATTCTGGTATCCCCGCCGATGGTCAGCGTACCGGCTTCCAGATCCAGCGCCGTTACTGCGAAATCCGGTTCCTGCCGTCTGTGACCGCAGCTGGTGCAGTGATAATGCCCAATATGGTGATAGTGATAGCAGTCATATTCCATCCGCCCGCGGCACACCGGACAGCGTGCGCCGTCATCGTAGACGCCCTGTGGGGTATCCGTGCTGATCGAACAGCGTTCCAGCCCGAACCATTTTACTTTCTCATGTCCGCCGGCAAAGCAGGAAACCAGAGGATCGTCCGCATTCAGAACAAGCGTGGTGTCCGGATGGACTGCGGGGAGAATGGCATCGTAGACCCACTCCGGATGGCCGTTGCGGGTAAGCTGGTCACGATACAGATTTGTAATCACAAAGTGGGTGGGGTGGAACCATCGGAACGACAGACGGGCATAGCGTTCGTCACTCTCCAGCAGCAGCACGTCGCCCCGCATTTTTCCGCCCAGCGAACTGTTGCAGAGAATCAGCGTCGTGACGCCCTCGATCTGGTTCGACCCCTCCTCGTTGTAAACGACTTCTTTCCCGCTCCGGCGCAGAATCGCCGCAATCATTTCCACGGTAGAGGTCTTTCCGTTGCTGCCGTTGACAGCGATGATATAGGGCGGCAGCGTGACCCGTTTCAGGACATCCGGACAGATTTTCAGCGCATATTGTCCCGGTAAAGAACTTCCTTTGCCTACCAGCTTTCCGATAAAACGCAGAATTTTACAGACAAGAATCGCCAGAAACATTCTCATAACAGCATCACCTTCCTTAAATTGGATGTGCCGCGAAAAAGTCCTGCACAGCGGCGTTGAACGCAGCCGGATTCCGCGCGGCGATAAAATGGGACCCGGAGATGATTTGGAGGGTACTGTCAGGCAGACTTTCCGCAATCAGCCGGGTATGGGACTGTCGTATCATGTCGCGGCTGCCCGCAATCACAAGCACAGGAATCGAGAGACGTTTCAGTGAAGCCGGGGCGATATGCGGTTCCCGAACCATCAAGCCCAGCAGTTCCGCATTATGCAGCGCTTTCGGGTCTTTCCCGGCGAAAAGCGACGCGATTTTGTACCCTAAAACAATCGGGAGCTGTACAGCGGGTTTTACGCCGGAAGGATCAAGATTCGCACCGTTAAGGCCCAGACGCGTTACCCGTTCCGGATGAGACAGTCCAAATTTCAGCGCAATATTTCCGCCGTCACTGAACCCCAGAATATCTGCCTGGGAAATGTTCTGCCGGTCCAGAAAGTCCAGCAAATCCTGAGCGAACTGCGTGATTGTAAAAGGTGCCGTTCCCCGCGGGGATTGTCCGTGACCTCTGGTATCCAGGGCAAAGACGGTATATTCCTGTGCAAAGAAGTCGATTTGATGGGAAAAATACCCGCTGTTTTCTCCGTTTCCATGCAGTAAAATCAGCGGCGAACCTGTCCCTTTTTTGACAAAATACAGGGAAATATCCGACATAAGCACCTCCTACGTCTTTTCTAAATGAATCATCAGCGCGGCCACATCCGCCGGGGAAACACCGGAAATACGTCCCGCCTGCCCGATATTAAACGGTCTTACGGCAGCCAGTTTTTCCCGTGCCTCCAGCCGCAGTCCCTGAATGGCGGAGTAGTCCAAATCGTCCGGTAAAGCCCTGTCTTCCATCCGGCGCAGCTCCTCCACCTCCTGAAGCTGACGCTGAATATATCCTTCATATTTGATTGAGATTTCCACCTGTTCCGCGACTTCCGGCGGCAGGTCCGGACGTTCCGGGTCAAAGGGCTGCAAATCACTGTACCGCACCTGCGGACGCCGCAGAAGCGCAGCTAAAGGCGCGCCGTCCGATACCGGCGTTGTCCCGTGGCCGGACAGAAAATCATTAAGTTCTTTCGTCGGCGGCACGCCCTTCGATGCGAGACGCCGGACTTCCCGTTCCACAGCCGCGTACTTCTCTTGGACCTGCTGCAATCGTTCCGCAGACACCAGGCCGATTCGGTTCCCGATGGGACACAGACGCTGGTCGGCGTTGTCCTGACGCAGCAGCAGGCGATACTCACTGCGGCTGGTCATCATGCGGTACGGCTCATTGGTTCCCTTTGTCACAAGATCGTCAATCAGCGTCCCGATATACGACTGTCCCCTGGATAAAATCAGCGGTTCTTCTCCTTTTAATGCCAAAGCCGCGTTGACTCCCGCCACAAAACCCTGTACCGCCGCTTCCTCGTAGCCGGAGGAACCGCAGAACTGTCCCGCGCCGTACAGCCCGGAAATTTTTTTGCTCTCCAAAGTCGGTTTCAGCTCCAGCGGGTCCACGCAGTCGTATTCAATCGCGTAGGCCGGACGCATCATTTCCGCGTGTTCCAGACCGGCGATGGTATGGAGCATTTTTAACTGCACTTCCTCCGGCATAGCGGAAGAAAAACCCTGAATATATAATTCTTCCGTATCCAATCCCATTGGCTCGATAAAAAGCTGGTGCCGGGGCTTGTCCGCGAACCGGGTCACTTTTGTCTCAATGGACGGGCAGTACCGCGGCCCCACGCCCTCAATCACGCCGCTGTGCATCGGGGAACGGTCCAGATTTTCCCGGATAATGCGGTGGGTTTCCTCATTAGTGTAAGTAAGGTAACAGACCGCCTGATTGACCGGTTTGCTTTGCGTCTTAAAAGAAAAGGGCATTGTCTCACGGTCGCCCTCCTGCAATTCCATTTTGGAGAAATCGACACTGCGGGCATTCACTCTGGGGGGCGTACCGGTCTTGAAGCGGCGCAGGGACAGCCCCATTTTCAGCAGGGAACCGGTCAGGGCGGACGCGGCAAACATCCCGTCAGGCCCGCCGTCCCGCACGCACTCCCCTACAATCGTCCTACCGTTGAGGTACGTCCCGGAACAGACAATCGCCGCCCGAACCGCAAATACTGCGCCGGTCTGCAAAACCACATGGCTGACCGCGCCGTCCGTGCAGCGGATTTCGACCGCCTCGCCCTGCCGTACTGTCAGGTTTTCCTGCCGTTCCAGGGCATGTTTCATAATCTGCTGATAGCGGCGGCGGTCGGCCTGGGCGCGGAGGCTGTGGACCGCCGGGCCTTTTCCCCGGTTCAGAAGCCGGTATTGGATGCAGGCGGCGTCCGCGGCACGGGCCATCTCACCGCCCAGCGCGTCCAGTTCCCGGACAAGATGCCCCTTTCCAGTGCCGCCGATTGCGGGATTGCAGGGCATATTTCCCACGGCGTCCAGATTGATGGTAAAGCAGACCGTCTTACAGCCCAGACGTGCGGCGGACAGCGCGGCCTCAATCCCGGCGTGTCCGGCGCCGATCACGGCAATATCGTATTGTCCGGCAGAAAATTCTCTCATGACGTTCCCTCACTCTCCAAAGTCAGCACCACCATCTGAGGCCGGTTGAACAGCCGGAAGGTGGCTCCCGAATTGCCCAGTCCGCGGGAGACAAACAGATCACTGCCGTTTGCGGTGTAAAACCCCGCGGTATACGACGGAAAAAGCGTCCGTTCCACGCTGATTAAACCGTCGGTGAAGGGCAGACGGATCAACCCGCCGTGACCGTGGCCGGAGACGACCAGGTCAGCCCCTAACAGGCTGTACTCATTTTCAAAATAATTGTTCCGATGGGCTAGCAGCATCCAAAAGTTACCAGCAGCGGCAGTTTTAATTTCTTCCGACAGAGTTTCCGGCGATTTCTGGTCGGCAAAACCGTTCGGGTCGTCGATTCCCGCAAGAAGAATCTGGCTGCCGTTTTGTTCCAGCCAGACGTATTCATTTGTCAGCAC
>CAMWQV010000333.1 GCA_947176425.1 uncultured Clostridia bacterium | reverse complement strand
TGAGCTGGTCTTTTGTCGCGTGGCTGCGGCCGCCTGTCTCCGACTGAGATTCGCTGCTGCCGCCAAAAACACGTTTTAGGAAGGGGAAGGTAGCGGTTTTGCCGTCCTCGCCGCTGTCCTCCTCGTCCTCATGGGGGATCAGGCCCTCCATCGGCTCCGCGCCGCCGAATGCCTGCATCATCTCATCTGAAATTGCGTCCAAATCGTCGTCACTGATCCCCATGCGGCGCATCATATCGTTGACCTGGGGCAGTTCCAAATGCTTGGCGCACTTCAGGCACAGACCTTCGTTGACCGTCTCTCCCTTCTCGATTTTAGAAATGAATACTACGGCCACTCTCTTTTTACATCTTGTACACAGGGTCGGTTGCATAGTTTCTACCTCCAATGGGCCGGACTCTCATACCGGCATACGCATTTTATTGTATTTATACCAAAATGCCGCACCTATGTTATGAACAAATTGAAAATTTTGCGGCACTGGAAAATTTTTTGTAAACTTTGTTCAAACCTGTTTCAGAAGATTACCGGCCAATCCAGCCAGGACAGACCCCTCTATCACCTCCGGCGGCAGGATACTGGTCCGGCTGAGGATCCAGACGCACAGAAAAGCCAGAATCACGCCCTTGCCCACCCCCAACGCCAGACCGCCGGCCTGATTGAGTTCCCGCAGTCCCGGCAGTTTGGCGGCCAGATTCAAAGCCCGCACGATCAGGCGCAGAATAAAGTGGATCAACGCGAAGGATGCTGCATACAGCAGGGAGTGGGCAAAGCTGTAGACGACTGTATTCAACGTCCGGTCTGTCAGCTGGAGCGCAGCTGTCAGCAGAGCATCCCGTCCGGCGGTTTCCGCACGGTCCGGCAGGGCGGTTTTCTCCAGCAGCGCCTGGGCCTGGTTCCGAACAAAGTTGTTGGGGATCGCCTCCAGCACGCCGCTGACCTGTTCCCGTGCAGTGCGGGAGGTTTCGTTTGCGATCACAGTTACTTGCTCCCGTACCGCGTCTTCAGCAGCGGGCCGCAGAACCTTGTCCACCACATAGCGGGCCGCAAAAACGGAGACCTGAGAGGCCAGTACCAGCGACAGCACCACCACGGCCAATTCGGAAAGTGTCCGCAGCAGACCCCGTTTCCAGCCCAGAGCGCCGAAGACCGCAATGACCGCAAGAATTGCAATATCCATAATAACAGATGCCGTCACAAAAATCCATCCCCTTTCTATGGGAAAGTTGGCTGCGCATTGGGGATACCGGTCTATTTTGCATCTAAAACCAGTTTAAATAGAGCGATTCATCCGAAATGCGCCTGTTTTCTGCATAAAAAATGAATTTACAGGAAAATCAGGAAAAGTTGTGTCTCACTGTTTTTTAAGGAACGAACCGCCAGGCGGACGAACCGGATATCATCAAAACAGTGCCGTTTTCTCCCATTTGAATCTGTCCGGCATACTCCGTTTCCTCCAGACGGGCAGATTCCTGAAGGTCTCTTGTATAGATCACCAGGCTGTTGTCGTAAAGCACCGCCAGATAGTCCCCGGCGGCGGATATGTCCAGAACTTCTTCTGACAATTCCAGTCTGGCGATTTCCGCGCCGTCCAGATCGAAGGTCAGCAGCGTACAGATATTGCCTGCCTGATAGCGGCCCAGCAAAAGCGCGGAGAAGTCCTTTCCGTCCAAGGTGTAGTCATGTAAATACAGATTGCCATAGGCATGATCCAGCAGCAGCTCGCCGGACAGAGTGGTGATGGTGAACCGCTTGTCGCACAGGCAGAGCAGGCGGTCTTTATTGCAGCTGAAGTCCATTACCAAGCCGTCTGAGACCGTCCGGCTGCTGACCAGCGACGCACTTTCCAGGTCATAGACCAGCAGACGGCTGGCGAACACGCCGGACTGCGGTTCCAGACTGACCATAACAACTCTGCGGCAGTCCGGGGTAACGATGGCGTCGCTGATATAATTGTCGTAGGAATCAAAGCTGAAGGTCAATTCTCCGCTGGCATTATAGACGGATACGGCGGCTTTATAACCATTTTTCTGTTCCGTTACCGCCAGATAGTCGCCGCTGTTGAGCCGTGCGGAGTAGTAGACAAGATCGTGGTCCGTCTTCATGGTCCTAATCAGGCCGTTCTGATCCAGCACGTAGAGCGTATTGCCGCCGACATCGCAGGCCGCCGCCAGCCGTGTCCCGACAGAGAGCTGCGGCGTTTTCAGCTGTACCGATATCTCATAGTCCGCCGTGCTGCTGTCCTGGAACAGTTGGATTGTATTAGTGCCTATGACCAGCAGGCCGCTCCCCAGCTGTCCGTAGCGGTTATTGCTGTCGGCGGTGTAGACATGGAGGTCCTGCGTAGAGCTGCTGTCGCCGTACATGACCCACCGGCGCAGTCCCGCAAAGTGGATGCCGTCCTCCATTGCTGTCAGGGCAGCTACCGCAACAACGACCACAAGCGCCAGCAGGAGATTGCGCAGGTTCCGGAGAAGCGCCGCATGTTTTTTATCTTCCGGAACAGGCGCGGCGTGTTTTCCTTTGTTGTTAGCCATTAAGCCTTTTATCCTCATACCACAGTTTGGTAAGGTACAGTCCCCCCGGCGGAACGGTCGGCCCCGCCAAAGTACGGTTGCCGCTGGCCAGAATGCCGGGGATATCTTCCGGCGTCAGCTTTCCCTCGGCGGCGTAAAGCACTGTGCCAGTAATAGCCCGTACCATATTATACAGAAAGCCGTTGGCACATACCTTTAATTCCAGCAATTCCCCGGACCGGGTGACATAACAGTATTCGATCGTGCGCACAGTTGTCCGGGTTTCGGTCCCCACACTGCGCACGGCACGGAAATCATGTGTTCCCTCAAACGCCCTTGCCGCCCGGTCCATCACCGATTCATCCAGACGTTTGGGGTAGAAATAGGCGCGGTTTACATAAAACGGGTTGCGGATGCGGGAGTTGAAAATACGGTAGGTGTACTCTTTTTTCAGGCAGGAACCGATGGCGTTGAAATTTTCCGCGACTTCAAAGGCTTGACATACAACGATATCCTCCGGAAGTCTCGTATTGACCGCTAACGGGATTCGGTCACAGGGGATCGCCGATTCCGTGCGGAAGTTGGCGATATAGTGTTCTGCGTGTACGCCCGCGTCAGTCCGTCCGCAGCCCGTCGCTTTGACCGGATGACAGCAGATCGTTGACAGCGCTTTATCCAGCGTCTCCGCCACAGTCACTTCTGTTTTCTGGACCTGCCAGCCGTGATACGCCGTCCCGTTATACATCAATTTCAACGCGATATTTCTCATACGTATTTCCCCAATCGCTTACAGCCCATGCCGTGCCAGCACAACAACCAGAACCAGAACCGCAGCATACGCCAGCAGCACCAGATAATCCCGCATCTGATAGTGCAGGACATGGAGTTTTGTTCGTCCCTCGCCGCCGTGGTAGCACCGGCATTCCATCGCCACAGCCAGTTCATCCGCACGCCGGAACGCCGAGATAAACAGGGGCACCAGAATCGGCACCAGGGCTTTCGCACGCTGCAATAAATTCCCGCTCTCAAAATCCGCGCCGCGGGCTTTTTGCGCAGACATAATCTTATCTGTTTCCTCAATCAGCAGCGGAATGAACCGCAGCGCAATCGACATAATCATCGCCAGCTCATGGACTGGTACTTTGATTTTTTTCAGCGGTCCCAGCAGCGTCTCCAGACCGTCGGTTAAGGCAATCGGGCTGGTGGTGTAAGTCAGAAGAAAAGTACCCATGATCAGCAGCATGATTCTGAGAACCATAAAAAACGCCGTATAAATGCCTTCTTTAGTAATTTTGAATATCCAGAAGGAGACCAGCGGTTCTCCCGGCGTATAAAACAGGTTCAAGACCGCCGTAAAGCAGATAATAAACAAGATCGGCTTCAAGCCCTTGACCAACGCTTTCGGCGCGACTCCCGATACCTTGACGCCGGCCGCCAGGAGCCGCGCGCCCTCGGCATACGAGACGACGGACTTTGCGCAGAAAAGCGTCACAATATCTGTCTGGAATACACAT
>CAMWQV010000332.1 GCA_947176425.1 uncultured Clostridia bacterium | reverse complement strand
ATATAGACGCGCTGCCAGCTACCGGAAGGACAGCAGATGACCATTGTTTTCGGCAGTTCCGGACCGGCGGTAATAACCATTCCGTCGTCTTCTGCGGCTTTCAGAAATTCCCGTGTTAAATGGGCAGTGGAAGCATTATCAATGTCAAAAATTCCGATGATATCTGCGACTGGTACGGAGATATTGTATCCTAAATGCAGAATCATAGCGTCCTCCTTATTCCGAAATGATGCCGTTTTTTACATGCAGCACCTTTCCTTTCAGCAGTTGATTTAGTCTGTCATCTTCACAGCATGTGATTAATACTTGTCCGCCGTTGATGCGGTTTAAGACAAATTCCTGTCTTTTGGGGTCCAGTTCACTGAGAACGTCGTCTAAGAGAAGTACAGGATATTCTCCGATGATTTCCCTATGAATCTCTCTGGCAGCTAATTTTAAAGCCAGTGCTGCGGTTCTGGTTTGTCCTTGTGACGCAAAAGATCTTGCAGATAAACCGTTTAAAGATACTTCTAGATCGTCTTTATGTGGTCCTGACAGACATTGTTTGCTGGCTAGTTCTGCGGCATAGTGTTCCTGTTGATGCTTTTCCAGCTGTTCTATGATTGTTTTTTGGTTGTCAAATGGATTGGTTACTGTTTTAACGGTTTTATAAGTTATCTCCAGTTTTTCATTTCCTCCGGAGCATTCTCTGTGGGTTGTTTCTGCGTAGTCAGAAAGGCGTTTTGCAAATCTTGCTCTGTAATGAATGAGTACTGCGCCGGTTATTGCTAATCTTTTGTTAAAATCCGGAAGGGTATTTAACATATCTGGCCGTTCTGTCTGGTCGCGAAGAATGCGGGTCTTATGTTCGTGCAGGCGGGAGTACTCTGTTAAGGCTGATGCATAATTGGGTCTTAGTTGGCATAAAGATACATCCATAAACCGGCGCCGTGCCGCGGCCCCCTCTTTAATTAGTTGCAGGTCTTCCGGGCAGAAAAAAATGGTGTTTAGTGTTTGGCTTAGTTCGATATAACTTTTTATATTTACTTTGTTGATAGAAATTTTCTTTTTTTTACCGAAACCGGAATCGATTCGGCTTAAAAATTGGCGGTTTCTGGAGAAAATTAGTCCTTCGATCCGATATCCGTCTTTTCCGAAATGAATTAATTCCCGGTCTCCCCGTGTTCTGGGAGAGCGGCCTGTTGACAGACAGATAATAGCTTCTAGTAGATTTGTTTTTCCTTGTGCATTTTCTCCGGATATGACGTTGCAGATGGGATCAAATGAAATATTTTGGGCCGAGTAATTCCGAAAATTTTCTAAATAAACGTTGTTAATTTGCATAAGCAACAGAATAATCGTGATTTTTGAAGGAAACTACATTTCCAGGCCGTATTTTTTTCCCTCTTTGTAGGCAAGGTTCCTGATTTACAAAGACCTGTCCGTCTTGGATTAGTAGTTTCGCTTCTCCTCCCGAGTTAACTATGTTAGCCAGTTTCATTAGGTCCTGTAGTTTAATATATTCAGTTGAAATAATAATCGTTTCCATAAAATCATACCCAACTTAGTTATTTTTCAGTCTTACTGGCAGCACCATATATAGGAATTTTTCTGCACCATCCACTGGTGTGATAATGCATGGGGAAATTCCTGTGTTAAGTTCGATTTTTACGGTATCGGCAGGTGCGTATTTCAGTGCGTCCATCAGATAGCGGTTATTGAAGCCGATTTCGAGACCGTTTCCGTCTCCGGTAATTTTACAAATGTCTTTTGCTTCACCGGTGCCGGTCTTTGCGGACATAGTGACCTGATTATTGTTGAAAATACACCGAATTGGACTTTTTTGTTTGTCGGAAATGACGACAGATACACGATCGATAGAGTTCATCATTGCGCGTGTTTCGGTAATAACAGAGATCGGGTTTGCTCTAGGAATTGCTGCTTTGTAATCAAGAAATTCACCTTCTAGTCGGCGGCAGATTAGTTGTGTTTTTCCAACTTCAAAGAGCAGGTGTCGATTACCTAAAGTAATCATAGCAGGTTCGTCGGTATCTTCACAAATTTTTTCAACTTCGTTGAGTGCATTGCCAGGTGCGACAAATTTAAAGATAATGTTTTCTTGATTACTAGGTGTAATGTTATTTGCGGTTTCGTTTGGTTCGTTGGTTTGTTTTTCAGTGTTATTTAGTGGTTCTCTTCGCAATGCGAGTCGAAAGCCGTCTACGCTGACGACTGTCAGTTCGTTTTGGGTAATTTCAAATAGTGAACCAGTGTGAACAGGTCTGACTTCATCAGTTGAGACAGCAAAAGAGGTTTCTCCGATTATAGAGCGGAGGGTTTTTTGTTGAATGTGAACGGAATGTTCGTTTTCTACTTCTGGTAATTCTGGGTAATCGTCTGCTGATAGGGCTAGGATGTTGTATGTTGCGTCTCCGCAGGCGAGTTTGACGTTTAGATTTGGGTCTGAGGTAAATGTTACGATGTCATCGGGTAGGCGGCGGATGATTTCACCGAATAGTTTGGCTGGTAAAACAAGGGATCCAGGTTCTGTGATATCGGTTTCTAGTGTGGTGCGGATACCGGTTTGCATGTTGTAGCCGGAAATTGTTAGATTAGAGTTTGCTTGGAGTAGAACGCCTTCAAGAGCTGGGATAGAGCTTTTGGTTGCAACTGTACGTGAGGCTGTAGCGACAGCATTTTGTAGCAGTATCTTTTCACAGGAGAATTTCATTGTGTGGGTTTTCCTTTCTGTTTGGGTCATTGAAGAATATTGGAGTAGATTAGAGAATAAACTATTTATTTTTTAGCAGTAGAGGCCGTAGGGCGAAAATTTGTGGATAACTTGCCGAAAGTACTGCAAATACTTAGAAAATTAGGGGTCTTTGTTGTGTGGAAAACTATTATCTTTTTTAACTGGTTTCAACAGTGCTTAGTTGGTCTTTTGTTTTCCACATTGCCTTCATTGTTGATATGAAAATAATTGTGGAAAACTTAGGGGAAAATGTTGAAAGAGGGAGCTTTCCGTCTTTCTTATTTTGTTGAATTGATATTTGTGATGATTGCTTTGACAGTTTCGGCGAATTTTGGGTCGCTTTTCATCTTTTTTTCTACTTTGCTGATTGAGTTAAGGACTGTAGCGTGATCGCGTCCGCCGAATATTTGGCCGGTTTCATCTAGGGTTAGGCTGGTCATGCGTCGGATGAGGTACATAGCGATTTGTCTGGCATTAAGGCAGTCTCTGCTGCGGGACTGTCCTTTAATTTGGTCTTCTTCGATGCGGAAATACCGGCATATCTCTCGTATAATATTTTCTGGAGTGATAATAAATTCGTTGGATTTGCTCATGTCTTGGATAGCCCGGTCTACAGTTTCACGGTTGACTTCGTTGCCGTCCAGATCGCGGAAAGCTTTGATTTTTTTTACGGTGCCCTCGAGTTGTCGTACATTGGCGGTGATTTTTGTTGCGATATAGTGGGCGATATCGTCGGAGAGGACGAAGCCTAGTTGTGCTGCTTTGTTTTTTAGGATTGCTTCGCGGGTTTCCAATGTAGGGGGTTGAACGTCGGTCATGAGTCCCCATTCAAAGCGGGTGCGGAGGCGGTCGTCCAGTTGTGCCATTTCGTGGGGTGGCCGGTCGGATGTGAGGACGATTTGTTTTTTGCTTTCGTAGAGGGTGTTGAAGGTATGGAAGAATTCGTTTTGGGTTTCGACTTTGCCGGCAACGAATTGGATATCGTCAACAAGCATTAAGTCAGCTTCCCGGTATTTTGTGCGGAAGTCTCCGGCTTTACCGGAGCGAACGGATTCGATAAAGTCGTTGATAAATTCGTCGCCTTTGATATATAGGATACGAAATTCCGGGCTTTTTTGCTGGATTACGTGGGCGATGGCGTAGAGCAGGTGGGTTTTTCCCAGACCGGAGTCGCCGTAGATAAATAGGGGATTATAGTGCTGGCCTGGGGCGTCGGCAACGGCGCGGGCGGCGGAGCAGGCGAGGCGGTTGGATTGGCCGATGACGAAGGTGTCGAAAGTAAACTCACCGCTTTCCATGAGGG
>CAMWQV010000331.1 GCA_947176425.1 uncultured Clostridia bacterium | reverse complement strand
TCGGCGTTCCTTCCCCCTGATGTTTTGAGTACTTATTTCCCGACTTTTAGGTTAAGATATAAGACCACTGATATAGCGATTCCTATCGTTACGAGCATAAAATATACATAGACACGATGAATAGCGGTTATATCGCTGCCCGCAAGAGTAAAGATGAGAACGGAGAGCGTTGACGCCAAGGAGCTGGAGATCTGCCGCAAAGTATTAAAAATGGCGCTTCCATCCACTCGTTCCCGGCCTTCCAGTCCGCCGAGGGCCATCGCCGTTGTAGGTGAGTTCAGGGCCGACATCGCAACACTCTGCAACGCAAATACGACTGCTATATAGAGTATCGAGGTGTTCTGCGCAAAAAATAACCCCATCACGGAAAAAACAGCAAATAATCCGATACCGGCCATAAAGACTGGCCTGACACCTATTTTATCATACAGTTTCCCAGCGCAGAGTGCCGCAGCTGCCGACAATACCGAGCCGAAAATGGTAGCCAGACCGTATGCAGTATCGGAAAAGCCGCAGATTGACTTTGCATAAATCGGCATAACCATTGCGTTTCCCATTGCGATCAGATACATACACAGACTCAGTATCACTGCAATCCGGAACGACGGGTACTGAAACACACGCAGATTCAGCATAGGCTTTTCTGCTTTCAGCTGCAAAACGGAAAACAGTGCAAGGAATGTCACTCCGGCTGTTATCAGGCCGCCGCTTTTCAGAGAAAACAGTCCTCCGCTGATATTGCTCACGCCAATCAAAAAAGACGCAAAGCCCAGAGAAGAGAGGGCGATATAAGGAAGATTCAGTTTGGCTTCCTCTTTTTCTGTCACATTTCTCATAAATATGCTTCCGCAGACAATAATCAAAGCACCTATCACAAATAAGGAAGCAAATACGCCCCGCCAGCCAAAAGCGTCTATCATCAGACCTGCATAGGTTGGCCCCACAATCGAGGACAACATGGCCGACATAGAGTATGCCGCCATAATGGTGCCGTGCTTTTCCTTTGGATAGAGCTTCAAAAGGACGATCTGCGCAAACGACAGCAACATTCCGCATCCGACTGCCTGGACAAGACGGCTGACAAGCAGCATAGGGAAGTTCAGCGATAAAAACGCCGCCAGGGAACCTGCGGTGTACGCGATCATCGCGGAGAAGAAGTATACTTTATTGGGTATCCGCTTGATTAAGAACGCTGTTACCGGTATGGTGATTCCTGAAATCAGGGTTGCGCCGCTGGTCAGCCACTGCGCTAAGTTTGACGATATACCAAAGAACCGGGTAAAATTGGGGATCATATTTCCGGTGACTGTGGTTGACATGGAGGTGATAAACGCTGCCGCCAACAGTGTAACAAGGATTCCTGTTCTTTGAATATCCGACCGGTCTTTGTTGTGAATCATTACTTTAAGCATCCTTTCTAATTAACTAATAGGGTTAGATATATGAAAACAAATAAAGTGGTTACTGCCTTTATTCGTTCATAACCGTCTTCATCTGACGAGAGATTCGGATATATGTTTCCAGATCTTCCCTGCTGATTTGGTCCAGCAGCAGCTCGATTTTTTGAAGGGTCTGTTCCCGCATTTCGTCCACAAGAGCAATCCCGGCAGGAGTAATCTCCACAACAATTCGCCGGGCGTCTTCCTGGGAAGCGCGGCGTGTAATCCATCCGTTCTGCTCCATTTTCTTGAGCAGAGCCGCAATTCGTGCGGTGCTGACATTCAGTTTTTTGGACAGGTCACCCGCATTCACTTCTCCGTCCGCCTGCTCCAAATAGCTCAGCGTGAAGCCGACACCTCTCTGTATGGTCTCGATCTCGCTGTAAAAAAATCTTGGGATACAGGAATACAGCTTTTCCATAAACTCTTGTGCGTCTTCTCGTTTGCTCATGGTATCCCTCCTGTTTGCTAATCCTGTTAGATAAATATATCACAGTATTTTTATGTTAGCAAGAGCTTTCTATACTGCTGGGAAAGAACAATACTCATGGAATATAAAGCATGGTAGTTTTGCAAAAGCATGGTGAATTTGCAAAAGCCAAAAATATTCCGTTGAATTTTGTTCTATATATTGGAGTAAATAAGTGTAGTTTCTAATAATTCAAGCGAAAATAGTTATAGAAATCCGAGACAGATTTTTCTAATATATAGGTGCAATTTTTCAGGCAGTGAAGATACGTATCACAGGCATAGAGAAATATTTTTCACCAGCACAGAAGAGCTGCACCAACAGGGAGGGGAGGCACCACCATAGATGCAGGGAACCAGAGACGCAGGGAGCAGTTCTTCCATGCCGGCATAGAGGAATGCTCTGCTGTGCTGAGCAGTACCATCCTCTCTGGGCAGATGGTGCGTAACCTCGTCTCTGCTGTAGAACATGGATACTATATCTATTCTCATAGATCATATAGATGCTTCTTCCAGTCATTGAAACTTACTGCTGTATAGAAGAATGCTCAGAATACCATGACCTGTACAAAAAGGCTATTGTATCGGGCGGTAAAATGACTCATTTCCCCGCATAGTTGATAATTCTGAACGCTGTTATTTCCACAAAAAGAGAGGTGCATCTTACAGTTAGATGTCCTCTCTTTCAGGATATATTTGCTAAACCACCGCAGGCAGACAGAGGCTTTGCTGCTCCATATCTTCTTCCGGAAGGTACGGCAGCAGCATCCGCAGACGGTATGCCAGACGGGAATTTCGTTCAAGAGCGGATTCATTTCTCTTCTGCGCGGTCAGAGCGGTGTCTGTACCGATCAGCAGAACCAGTTCCTTTCCTCTGGTCACGCCGGTGTAGAGCAGCTGCCTACTGAACCCTTTGCCGGCAACAGGAATAATGACAGCTCTGTATTCGCTGCCCTGGCTCTTATGGATCGTTAGGGCATAGGCAAGCTCCAGCTCTTCCAGTTCTTTTGCCGAATATCGTTTTGCTCCCGATGGATATGTAACCGTCAAGGCGTGTTCTTTGGTCTTTGCGATCTCCGTAATCACGCCTACATTTCCGTTGAATACTTCTAAATCGTAGTTGTTCTTGGTATGAATCACACGGTCATGCAGACGAAATTCCTTATCATTGACACAGATTGTATGTTCTTCTGACTGCGGATTGAACGCATCCTGCAGCAGCTCGTTCAGACGGAAGGCTCCCAGTTCTCCCTGCTTTTGCCGGGTAAGAACCTGTATATCTTCTGCTGTCAGGCCCTTTTCTTTCAGCAATTTCTTAGCCTGTATAATCCAATTCGTGATCCTGTCAGGACTGCTGATTCCATTAATGAAGTAGCAGTCTTTTCCTTCCTCTTCCGGACTTTCAGAAGAAATATTTACCGTGTCCAGGACGATATCTTCATCGTCCCCTGTTCTCTTGATTTTCTCTGCCGCGGAGCTGATTTGACTGTCTTCTTTTTTCTGACGGAAGCCGTCATGGAGATTGATGGTACAAACGCGTTCGGAGCGTATCAGATCACAGAGGACCTGTCCTGCTTCAATGGAGGGGAGCTGATGATTGTCGCCGATCAGGACCAATCTTGCTTCGGCAGGGAGGTATGCGAGCAGATCGGCACAGAGCTGAATATCCATCATGGAGGCTTCATCAACAAAAACAAGATCGATGTTTTCCAGTTCTTCAAAGCGTTTTCTGCATTGTTTCATGGCAATAATTTTGTGTATCGTCTTTGCGTTGCCCGGCATATTATCCGCTGCCTTGCCGGTAGGGGCGCAGAGAACGAGCTTGGCATAAGGCCGAAGCGTCTCGACAGCTGCGGCGGCACAGGAGATAAGGGTTGATTTTCCCGTTCCCGGTCCTCCGGTCAAAACACTGACGGGTGCGGAGAGTATTTTTTTGACTGCTTCCCGCTGTGCAGAGGAGAGGTGATGTCCGTCAGCAGTGGTAAAGTTCTCTAAGAATCCGTCAACTGTTTTTGGGTCAAAGTTCATTCTTTTTGGGGTCTCACAGAGAAGCTTTATAGTATTGGCAACATTTATCTCCGCCTGAGACAGCGCCGTCAGATACACAGCTTCCCCCTCTGAGTTAATG
>CAMWQV010000330.1 GCA_947176425.1 uncultured Clostridia bacterium | reverse complement strand
CTACCCTCTCTCTGTTATATATAATTGATATTGGCAAATCCGCCCAATTCAAATCCCAGCCAACAGCCGGAGGTCTGGTAGGCATTTTCCCCTTTTGTTCCGCTCATCTGAATAATCGTAATAAGTGAAGATACATATACAGAATCAATATCATGCGGCGTACAATTTTGATACTTTATATTGGGCTGCTGCAGGGTGGTTTGCAACGCATCCCTAAAGCTGTTGGACGTTTGTCCAATTTGAAATCCGTCGTAGAAAATATCAAATCCCGTTCCATCCTCTGTCGGATATAATTTCAAATCAATTCCCGGCGTTAACGTTGCAATCAGCTCCTGTATCTGCTGAAAGTCCGTTCCGGATACACAGGAAAGCATATTTACATCATCCGGCTGAAGCGATATTCTGGTACATGTCGGGGTACGGCTTGCCTTATACTCCAGCTTTATCCACCGGTCTCCAGAAATCGATCTCATATAAGATTTTTGTTCCGGATAGATCATACGGATATCTTCTTTAGCTCTGGTTACAGCAACATACGATGCTTTCAGTGCGTCCGCTTTTGCACCCTCTTCTTGGGACTGCTTATCAAACAACAGCGGCGAATCCACCCAATACACATGGTCCGCCTCGCTTCCTTTTGCACGATGTATAGTTGATACGATCACACCGTCTCCCGGCTGGTTTAAGCATATTTCCGGAAGGGCCTCCATCGCTGACAGCCGTTTCAGCACTTCCTGGCGGTGCAGTACAGCGGAACGGGTATGTGTATCCAAAGACATCAGAGCATCCCATTTTGTTTCGATATCCTCAATCTGATGTTCCTGCGCTCTGGCAATAAAATCGTCTCTGCTGACTACAGGATCAGTACAGCCGCCTAATGTCATACCAATCCACGGAGCAAGCGATTTATGTTCCGTGCCCTGCATGATGGTATGTTCCACAAACTCATCCCCGCCAAACAAAAGATCACTCACTACAGCCGCTTCTCCATTTGTTTTGCAGAGAATCAGTTCGCTCTTTTGGAACAGCTTTTTGGGCAGTTCCTGCATTTTATATCCAGGCCATAACGTTTCTATCTTCTCTTTACAGCGTGTCAAAGTTTGTTCCTGTTCGTCCTCGCTGCTGTCCAGAAAAGATTTCCGGAGTGTATCTCCAATCTTGCTCAAGTCCTGTCCCTGCCGGTGGTTTGTATCCAGTTCGCAAATTTGGAATCCCTGACCGCTTACCCAATCAAACAGGTCTTTAGAAATCCAGTCATTGCTCCCGCGCACTGCCCAGTCATAAATTGCCTGACAGCGGTCCCCCAGAAGCAGAACCCCAAAATTAGACGGCTCGATCATGGATTGCAGCATTCTTGCACGGACACCGACAGTATCCTGTACCTCATCTACAATTAGATAATCCACACTGTCCAGAAGTTCAGCATTTTCTGCTATCTTTTCAATAAACAACTCAATACGCTGGTCATAGTCCAATCCTTTCGGCAAATCGTCTTCCAACATATAAGTTGCAAAAGAGTCAAAGGTGCGGATAATCAGCCGCTCTTCAGCAAGCAGACTGTCAATCCTGCTGCCAATTTCTGCATAAAGTCTCTCCCGAATTACCTGCACTGCATTTTTAGAAAAGCACAGCACCAGAATCGCTTTATTCGAATTCCCTTCTTTGAGAAGTCTGCAAAGCCGTTTAATGACAGTATAGGTTTTTCCCGTTCCAGGACCCGCATTGACCCAAATCCGAGTGTGTATGTCTGCCTCAATAACAGCCTCTTGTGAGGAATAGGAGATACCGGTTCGCTTATCTGCACGCCTCAAATCAGGCGCAGGTTCAGAGGAAGATTTTGGAGGATGAACAGATGTCTTTATCTCAGCAGGGGCAGGTTCCTGTTCCTTTGCCGGCAATATGTCATTCTTCTCTTCCTTCGGTTCTTTTGGCAGAAGTTCCGCCTCTGCCGTCTCTTGCGGTATCTCTTCTGTATTCTCCGGTTCTGTCAATTCCTTCGGTTTTTCTTCCTCTTCCGGGTTCCGGATAATCCGTTCAAAATTTGCCCCCGCAGAGCATTTGGAATAATATATGCACTCTTTTTCTTCACAGCGGCAGACAAACCGGTCTGATCCTATCGGCACCCCAAAGGACATGGTTCCTTTCTCCCAGGAACATTTCGGTGTGCCCTGCTGCAATATTTCCCGCTGAACTTCTGTAAGCGGCACCTCGGATGTACGATAAACCGGATCATAATACCGGCTCAAAGAACTGTAATCCCGAATGTGATGTACAAAATCAAGATCATTTCGTCTGCCGCTTTTATTGATATAGACATTACTGCGCAGCGTAATATTGGATTCCATCTGTTTGCACCTCACTCTACGCAATAGGAAAAGTTGAGCTGATTGACACTGGTCTCAATTCCCATTCTCTCAGCATAATTGCTTCGTATGTTCACATGAGCGATCAGATCCGCTCCAATCGAGGCGTTTAACCGCAGTCCCTCCGCCGTAAAGCCTTTAATGGGTACGACCATACGTTCCAACTCGTTCTTCTTCCCGTCAACCAGAATAAATACCGCATTTGTCGTATCCTCAACTACGCCAAAGCTAAGCTCCGGCGATGTACAGGGAACGCTCTGTCCCGCTTCAAAAATAGGATAAACCGAGTTATCAGAAAGAAGCACGCCAAAATCGTCCTGCAATTTATAGGACGGATTTTTCCCTGACAAAATAGCGGCTCCTCCTGCAACTGCCCACTGTATATTTTCGGGGCGGGATACAGGGACATGATATTTCTCTCCGATCTCCTCCAGACGTTTGACAATCAGCTGCATTTCGCAGCTTCCGCCTACCATCAGGATTATGTCAAGCTGCCCCAGTGATATATTCGCTTTCTGTGCCGCTTGGTAGAGGACTTTCACGGCGTCTTCAATCCGTTCTGATGTCAGTTTCTGAAACTCATCCAAAGAAATGCTGTGACGGATCATAGCTTTTCCGCCATATCTCATCAGACGGACCGGTGCGAAATCCTCCAAAGAAAGCCTTTTTTTGGCGTCCTCGCTGCGGTCCATAATCTGATCCCGCTCTGAATCTGACATATCCTCAAACGATTTGGGAACACCGGATTCCTGCATCACTCTTGCGTGCAGATGCCGCGCAAGCATCTTATCAATATCATTCCCGCCGAGCCGTTTTCCTGCTACCGCCAACTCATGAATGACGCCATGTTCGGAAGAAATAATACTGACATCCAGTGTTCCGCCGCCCCAGTCAAATACTGCTGCATTGCTGGTTCCGGCAATCTGTTTTTGACAATAGATATAGGCTGCGGAAGGCTCACTCACGAAGGACCGCACGGTAATTCCAGCAAGCCGCGCAGCCTCTCGAAGTGCGTTCCTCTGCTGCGGTTTGTAGTCAACTGGAATGGCAATCACAGCATCTTCCAGTCTGCTCCCCGATTTTAGTTCAACGCTTGATTTTATGTATTTTAAAAACATTGCTGTTATCTCCAGCGGTGAATACTCTTTATCACCAACTGGGATTAACTCATTTCCTCCCAAAATAGTTTTGAAAGAGGAGATAATCGTATACCCGTCTGTTTTCAGCTGTCCCCGGCGCTTTTTTACTTCCATCCCAAAGATAGGCGGCTTTTCTGCGTGCAGCGCAACCAATGACGGGAAAGGCTGGTCACTCTCTCCGTATTTTGTGGTAGACATACCATGCTCTGTAAAAAGGCACTCTATCACAGCCGTATTCGTCGTACCAAAATCAATTCCATATGAAACCATTTATTTCTCCTCCAGGGGGATGCCCTTAAAACGAAGGATATCCAGCAGATCCCCAAGAAGTGCCGAAAGAATATCCGCATCGCCCTGTGCTTCCGGCAGACAGCTGTCCTCTACAACTGATTTCAACGCACCCGCAAGTTCCATTTTATATCCGGAAACAGACTGTTCCGCTGTATTTTCGTTCATCCGCTGCAATTTCTTGCCCGTTTCATCAAGGTCTGCCGCCTGTTTTTCCGCTGCTTCTAATTTTTTCGATTCAGTGGTCAGTTGCCGCTCAAGC
>CAMWQV010000329.1 GCA_947176425.1 uncultured Clostridia bacterium | reverse complement strand
GACAGGAAATAAACCAAAACCTTAAAAGATTTTTCAAAATTTCCACTCAGTATTTGGTTGAAGTATTCAGTACTTCTAAATAAACAGATGAACAGATAGAGGTTGAAATCCAAAAGATCGCTGGACTATACCGGGCGTCCGGAACAAGGGCGGCGAAAACTAAATAATAAAACGTGAGCCAGTGGGCAAGGAAAGACCTTACCCGCTGGCTGTCGTTCAATAGAAAAAATCTTTACTTAGTTGGATTCTAATGGGTGGGTGTGAGAAATATCCTCACTTTCCGCAAAACTTCCATGTCTGCGTTGTTCAGTTCCTCTTCCAGCAGTTTCCACACAACGTTCAGGGTATTGTCCCACAGATGGTACATCTTTTTGGCGGTTTCATTCATCTCCGGCTGTGTGACGGCTTCCTCCGGCTGCTCCGGATTTGATATGCTTCCGGTTGGCTGATGTGTCCCAGTAGTGGTCAGTTGTAGACTGCTGGAGCAGTAGGAATCCAGGACGATGGACACATTAGCGGCGGCTGAGGGGGCCTTTTCCTGCCGCCGGAAGCGGAGTCGCCGGAGGCAGGCTCAGAACCATAGACAGAGTCAGAGAAAGAAGCTTCTTCATTTTATTCCTCCTAACTTATTCTGAGAGAATCGCCCTGCACTTTTCAGCTAATTCCAGCGGGAACTGCTTCTCTATCTCACATCCATCTTTTTCGAGATCACGGGCAATCCAAAGCCACATCTCATACGCTTTGTCGTATTCTCCTAATTCCTCATAGCAGAACCCCATAGAATATCTGGCGTCATGCATTTCGCTGTCCAGCTCCAACGACTTCCGCCAGTATTGGAAAGCTTCCTCATATCGCTTTAAGCTTTTGCAGACATTACCCCCAAAAACGTATAAACCAGCGTTATCAGGAAATTTGGGGAGGGCTTTCAAAAACCACTCATACGCTTTATCCATATCCCCACTGTATTGAAACGCCGCAATCAGGCACATCCACGCTTCTGGGTTCTCTAAGTCGTTATTGACGATTGTCAGCGCTTCGTCAATATTTTCCTGCGCTCTGCCAGTCTCTGCGTACAGGGACATTTTTTGATGCTTTGTCCGCCAATAAGTAATCCGGCCTGCCTCTTCTCCCTGCTCAAGTACCTTGTCAAACAAATTGACTGCCTTATCAATGCAATAACGCATCATAAAGTGGTGCAGTATCCCGTAGCACCTGAAATCTTCCGCAGAACAGCTGCCGGCGTTCATCATTTTTTTGAACTCAAAGTCGGCAGCAATAAAATCTTCCGGCCGGCGTGTAGCCTCATAAACTGAGGACAACCGCTGCGCATAATTTTCATACGCAGCCGTTGTTTTCTTGAAAAAGTCATCAATTGTCACGCAATACAGTTTTGCTATCTGCGGAAGCATTGCAACGTCAGGCGAAGTCGTATTGCATTCCCACCTTGAAACGGTGTGTACACTTACGCTTAAGATTTCCGCGACCTGCTCTTGCGTGAGATTTTTTTGCTGCCTGAATTTCTTCAAGTTATCGGAAAATATCGTATCCATGCGTTTCACCTTCGTTTTTCATATTTTTGGAAGCGAAGCTTCTAAATCAATTATACGGATTTTTGAAACCAAGTCCACATCACGTTTTGCGAGGTGACTCGCAGTTTTTGTTCAGTGAATGCGTTGGCAGACGGTGTCAATGCCTGCTGAGAGGTAAGTACCTGACTTTTTGCATGGATGCTTATGTAACACTCTATCTTGCGCTGGAAAACAACAGCGCATTTCAATTTTGATAAAAAACTTTTGTATATTGTTGCTGTCAAAAAAATATGGCTTGCTGTCTTTGCACCTGCTCCTCCTCCATTTTTCGGAACAATCGTGCCAGTACCAGCACCGCTGCCGCAGACAGAACCAGTTCCGCAGTGGGCTGTGCGCAAGCGAGGCCGTAAAGGGGAATAAAAAAGTTCCAGATAAAAAGCGCGGGAATCTCCAGCACAATCTTCCGCAGAATCGCAAACAGCAGGGCCTGCCGTCCCAATCCGCAGGCTTGAAACACGCCTACCGCTAAAAAGTCCACAACGAGAAACGGCAGAGCCAGGCACAGTCTCCGCAGCAGACGTGTACCGCAGGCGACAATCGCGTCATTTTTCATAAACATTCGGATCAGCTCTCCCGTGTCAATATAGAATCCCAGACAGACGAGAAGCATAAACGTGACCGAGATTTTCGCGGTAAAGACAACGGTTTCTTTCATTCGTTTGATATTGCCGCTGCCGTAATTGTAGCTGATGAGCGGCATGATCCCCTGCGAGAGGCCGAACGATATTTGCAGAGGAATCATATTGATTTTTTGGCTGATCCCCATTGCCGCCACCGCGTCGGAACCGAATCCGGCAGTAAAATTATTGAGTACCGTCATTCCGGTGACATTAAGGAGATTTTGGATTGCCGACGGAATCCCGACCGCACAGATTCCCGCTAAGATCACACGGTCCCAGTGCAGCATTTTCGGGTCAATGCTGACAAATGTTTTTTTGCGTTTTACGAACAGCAGAACAAAATAATACCCACAGGCGGCGCAGTTTGACAGAAAAGTGGCAAGTCCCGCACCGGCCGCGCCCATATTGAGACCCCAGGGAAGAATAAAAATGGGGTCCAGCACGATATTCAGCAGGCACCCGCTCATAGTCCCAATGCTGGCATGGAGCGTCGCACCTTCCGCCCGCACAAGATATGCCATCACCACGTTCAGAATAGCGGGAGCCGCGCCGCAGGAGACCGTCCAAAGCATATATTCCCCTGTAGCGGCGGAAGTCTCGGCATTCGCGCCCAGCAGAGCCAGCAGCGGGACTTTCAGCGCCGTGACCAGCAGGGAGAACAGAACGCCGCACAGCAGAGAACAATAGAACCCAATTGCGGAACTGCGCCGGACCGCATCAAAATCTTTCCGCCCCAGGGCGCGGCTCATCATGCTGGAAGTGCCGACGCCGAACAGATTATTGACTGCGTTGAATGCCAGCAGCACGGGCGCGGCTAAAGTCACAGCGGCGTTTTGAATCGGGTCGTTCAGTATTCCGACAAAATAGGTATCGGCAAGACTGTACAGCACCGTCACAAGAGAGCTGACCACGGTCGGGACAGCCATCGTCATGACGGCACGGGGAACCGGTACCTGCTCAAATAAGAGAGTTTTATCCTGATTTGCCATATCATCACACACTTTCTTTTTTATTTTGTATCTTACAGGAATATACGGCAAAGCGCAACGGCAACTTGCCCAAAAAACAGCCGCGGCAGAACTCAATCCGCGGCGGCTGTTCGCTTAATCCATACGTTCCCCGTCATTTTTCCAGCACTCCCGGAACCGGGCCGCAAATGCAGGCGGTTCTCCGTGACAGTACAAATGGGAGATATCTCCGAAAGCGGTCATCCGAAACGATGCGATTCCTTCCCGGCGTTCTTCTGTCACGACCGTTGTAACAGACGTTGGCGCGGCGCAGGTCCCATGCCACAGGATCATCGGCGAAACATGGAGCAGATGGCTGAGCAGGACGCATTCCACCCCAAAATGGCAGAAAAATACAATGGTATCATTATTCGCCCGCACTGCCCGGTAAATACGGCCCTCCCGTTTATATCCGTGACGATCCAGCAGCGCGTCAAAATTCTCCGTTACCCAGTCATAGGCCGCCTTGACCTCTCCGTCCCGCATGGCGTCCGGCTCAAACCAGCGGTCCGCCTGATAAAAACGCTCGTCCGCGGTCCAGTCCTGGGGAAGCCAGTCCCAAGGGATCATTTGCCGGTCCGAAACATCCGGCCTCCAGATCGGCGCGTGAAATTCCCGCAGCCAGGGACATTCCTCCGCAGTACGATGCAGTTTTTTCAGGGTCAGCGACGCTGTATCCTTTGCACGGCCTAAAGGGGAGACATAATAGCTTTTCGCTTCTGTCTGCACCAGTTTTTCCGCCAGAAACGCCGCCTCTTTCCAGCCCTTTTCCGTCAGCGTATCCTGTTCAAAGATCGGGTCGCCGTGACGGACAATCAGAAATTTAACACCAGCTGACACCCTGG
>CAMWQV010000328.1 GCA_947176425.1 uncultured Clostridia bacterium | reverse complement strand
GAAACCTCCAAACCCCTTGCAATCAATGGGGTTGGAGATTCCGAAAGATTATACAGCATAAAAAGGAGGCCAGCTGTAATGAAGGAACACCGGCCATTATCAGAAAAACGAAAGCGTTGGATTGCCGGAAGCGGTATTCTGCTGTTTTTACTCCTGTCCGCTTTGGCCTTTTGGTTTGCGGGACGTCCGCTGGTTCGTTTTGCAGGGGAACCGGAGCAGTTCCGTATTTGGGTAGACGAACAAGGAGTTTGTGCGCCGGTATTGTTTTTGGGTATGATGTTTTTGCAGATCGTGGTGGCGGTCATTCCCGGAGAACCGCTTGAGATCGCAGCCGGCTATGCTTTTGGCGCATTTGAGGGGAGTTTGCTCTGTTTGCTTGGCGCGTTTTTGGGACGCCTGCTGGTGTTTTTGCTGGTGCGGCGTTTTGGTACCTGCGCTGTAGAAGCCTTTTTCCCTTTAGAGAAGCTGAACTCTCTGCGTTTTCTCCAAACCGAGAAACGTCTCAGTTTCTGGGTCTTTTTCCTGTTTTTTCTGCCCGGCACGCCGAAAGATGTTCTCAGGTATTTTGCCGGTCTTACCAAACTCCCCCTGCGGACTTGGATTATAATTAGCCTCGTCGCTCCCTTCCCATCTGTCATTACTTCCACCATCGGCGGCAATGCGCTTGGTGTGGGCAATTACACTTTTGCGGTTATTATGTTTACTGTTACATTTTTAATCAGTGTTCTTGGCGTTGTTGTCTATAACCACATCTGCAAAAAACAAAAGCAGCGTTAAAAGGCGAATTTACAGAATGTTCACGGAAAATTAGCACTCCTGACATCGGAGTGCTAATTTTCCTCTTTACATTTTGCTTTCCTGGGTGTATGATGTCAAATGAAAAGAAAAATATCGCCCAAAGGAGGCAAAGCACATGAACTTTGATAAATACACACAGAATGCACAGGCCGTTGTTGCCGGCAGCCAATCGATCGCTGTTGAAAACGGCCAGCAGCAGTTGGACGGCGAACACCTGCATCTTGCTCTGCTGCGCCAGCGGGAAGGACTTGTACCCAGACTGCTGGCCTATATGGGACTGGATGTAGAAACATTGTCTGAGGAAGTACAGCGGGAGATTGACCGTCTGCCGAAAGTCTCCGGTACAGGTGTGGACCAGCTGTATGCCAGCCGCCGGTTCTCTCAGCTGCTCACGGCCGCCGAGAATAACGCGCAGCAGTTTAAGGATGACTATGTGTCGGTCGAGCATCTGTATCTTGCCCTTGCGGATGAATCCGGTACGCCAAGCGCAAAAATTTTCCGGCAGTACAGAATCGACCGGGAGAAAATTTTGCAGGCGCTGACAAAAGTCCGGGGCAGTCAGCGTGTAACCAGCCAGAATCCGGAAGAAAACTATGAGGCGCTGAAAAAATACGGCAGAGATCTTGTGGAAATGGCGCGGCAGGGGAAATTAGACCCGGTGATTGGACGTGATGCGGAAATTCGTCATACCATCCAGATTCTGAGCCGGAAAACAAAAAACAATCCGGTCCTGATTGGGGAGCCGGGCGTAGGCAAGACCGCTGTCGTGGAAGGACTTGCGCAGCGTATTTTGAACGGTGATGTTCCGGAAGGACTGAAGGATAAGACGATCTTCGCGCTGGATATGGGCGCGCTGATTGCGGGCGCGAAATACCGCGGGGAATTTGAGGAACGGCTGAAAGCGGTGTTGAGCGAGATCGAAAAAAGCGACGGACGTATTTTGCTGTTTATTGACGAACTGCATACCATCGTTGGTGCGGGACGCACGGAGGGCAGTATGGACGCCGGGAACCTGCTGAAACCCATGCTGGCTCGCGGTGAACTGCACTGTATCGGCGCAACAACGCTGGATGAGTACCGGAAATATATTGAGAAGGATGCCGCGCTGGAAAGACGGTTCCAAAAAGTACTGATCGATCAACCGACCGTAGAGGATACGATTTCGATTCTGCGTGGTTTGAAGGAGCGGTTCGATATCCACCACGGCGTCCGCATCACCGACGGTGCGCTGATTGCCTGCGCGACCCTGTCTGACCGCTATATTACGGACCGTTTCCTGCCTGACAAAGCCATTGACCTGATGGACGAGGCTGCCAGCAAAATCCGTATGGAGATCGATAGTCTTCCCGCTGAACTGGACGCCATCAGCCGGAAGATCATGCAGCTGGAGATCGAGAAGCAGGCTCTGAGCAAAGAAGAAGATGCCGGTTCCAAAAACCGTCTCACCCATATCGAAAGCGAACTGGCGGAGCTGAAGTCAAAAAATGATGCCATGCGCGTCCAGTGGGAGACGGAAAAACAGTCGCTGGCCGGGATCAAGCGGATCAAGCAGGAGATCGAGGATACCCGCCATCAGATGGAGGAAGCGTAACGCAATTATGACATGGAAAAAATGGCCCAGTTAAAATTCGGCGTTCTGCCCGCACTGGAAAAACAGCTGGAGGAAGAACGGCAGCGGGTAGAACAGAGCAAGGAAGAACATCTCTTAAAAGAAGAAGTCACGGAGGCCGAGATTGCGGAGGTCGTGAGCAAATGGACCGGCATACCGGTAAGCAAACTGGTGGAGTCGGAACGGGAGAAGCTGCTGCGCCTGCCGGAAATTCTGCACCGGCGTGTCGTAGGTCAGGACGAGGCTGTAACAGCGGTGAGCGAGGCGATTCTGCGGGGCCGCGCAGGACTGAAGGACGAACACAGGCCCATCGGTTCGTTTATCTTTTTAGGACCCACCGGCGTGGGCAAAACGGAGCTGGCGAAGACGCTTGCCCAGTCGCTCTTTGATGATGAACGGAACATGATCCGAATCGATATGTCGGAGTATATGGAAAAACACGCCGTATCCCGTCTGGTGGGCGCGCCTCCGGGATACGTGGGGTATGACGAGGGCGGTCAGCTGACCGAGGCTGTGCGGCGGAAACCGTACAGCGTGGTGCTGTTTGACGAGATCGAAAAGGCCCATCCCGATGTCTTTAATATCCTGCTGCAATTACTGGACGATGGACGGCTGACCGATAACCAGGGCCGCACAGTGGATTTCAAAAACACGATTATTATTATGACCAGCAATATCGGCAGCGCGTATCTGACCGAAAATATCCGGCAGGACGGGTCTATTGCTCCAGATGTCAAAGAACAGGTGCGGAATGAGCTGGGCAGATACTTCCGTCCGGAGTTTATCAACCGCGTGGATGATATTGTGGTATTCACGCCGCTGACGGAAGCGCAGGTAACGAAGATTGTTGGCATCGCTGTGAACGGGATTGTCCGCAGGCTGACGGACCGCAACATTCATGTGGAGCTGGCCGGCGAGGCAATGCAGTTTATCGCTCATGCCGGTTATGACGCTTCGTATGGCGCGAGGCCGGTCAAGCGTTACCTACAGAAGCACGTGGAGACGGAATTAGCCGCTATGCTGATCCGCGGCGAACTCTCTGACGGACAGTCTGTTTCTATCGGTACGGACGGGCAGATGCTGACGTTTACGGTCCGGGACCCGCTGGCTATATAAATCAAAGATCATCCGGTCCCTCTTGTCGGGGATCGGATGATCTAAATGAGACAACAGCAAAAATACCGCACAACTTAATAAGCACTTTTTCGTGTATTAAGGAACCTCTGAGTTAGTCCGCGTGTGGTCTGACTGCTATATCGCTTTTCTGTTTTTATTATACGCACATCCTTTTGTTTTGTCAAGAGATGAAAACATAAAGTTATTGGAAAAACTGCGTCTGAATTGGACAGAATTTTCGGCATAGTGCTACAATAAAAGAAGACATTTTTGTCTGTTTTGTCTAAAATCCGGCTGATACCAAAATTCCAGTTGTCTTAAATCAGAAAAAGTTATATAATTAGTATGTTAAGCAAACTCCCGGAATGGGAATCAGATATTCGGAAGGAGAACTATACGCTTATGGACATTCGCAACATCTGCCTGTTGGGACACGGAGGCAGCGGAAAAACTTCCCTTGTGGAAAGTATGATCTATATCACAGGCGTCACCGACCGACTGGGAAAACCTTCGGACTGCAACACCGTTTGCGATTATGA